>CALXUL010000065.1 GCA_944391635.1 uncultured Clostridia bacterium
TTTGTCAATTTTATAAAGTTAACTGCATACCCTGACACTCTAACCGTAAGCTGAGGATATTTTTCCGGATGCTTCTGCGCATCGAGTAACGTTTCACGGGTAAAAACATTTACATTAAGATGATGTCCTCCCTGTTTTGCATATCCATCTAAAAGCGTAACTAAATTATCTACTTGCTGTCCTGACATTATAAAACACCTCTTTCTTATTCATCTATACCTTTATGAATTGTCGGTACACAGCATGCTCCCTTTTCCTGACAAGAAGAATTACACTGAGTTACCGAGTCCTCTTCTCCAATCTTTACATTGATATGACCCGACCCATTTTTTACACAGCCGTCTATCATTTCTACCAGTTTTTTGTAGTCTTCTTTCATTTTATCACCTATTACGATTTTAACTTATCAATGTCTATTTCACCTGCAAATACCTCATCATCTTTACCGAGCGCACCCGGTATTATTGAAAAGGTATTTGATATACCGTCCTGGGCATCGGTAAATGGCAGTTTGGCAACAGATGCAAGACTTGCTACCGCGCCGTGTGTATCCCGACCATGCATTGGATTTGCTCCCGGGGCAAGCGGCACTCCTGCTTTTCTTCCATCCGGCGTATTTCCTGTCTTCTTGCCGTATACTACATTTGATGTTATAGTTAGTATAGACATTGTCGGCACACTGTCACGGTAAGTATGATGCTTACGTATCTTATCCATAAATCTGTGCACAACATCTACCGCTATTGAATCAACCCTGTCATCATTATTTCCGTATTTAGGGAAATCGCCCTCTATCTCATAATCCACAACAACCCCATCTTCATCACGGATACATTTTACTTTCGCATATTTTATTGCGCTAAGTGAATCAGCCACAACACTAAGTCCTGCAATCCCTGTAGCAAAATATCTCTTTACATCACGGTCATGAAGAGCCATCTGGATACGCTCATAGCAATATTTATCATGCATATAATGGATTACATTAAGGGTATTGACATACAGTCCTGCAAGCCATTCCATCATTGCATCATATTTTTCCATGACATCATCAAAGTCAAGATAATCGCCTTCAACCACACGGTACTTAGGTCCAACCTGAATCTTCAGTCTTTCATCCATGCCCCCGTTTATTGCATACAGCAAGCACTTTGCAAGGTTTGCCCTTGCACCGAAAAACTGCATTTCTTTACCTATACGCATTGAAGAAACACAGCACGCTATAGCATAATCATCACCATGTGTCACGCGCATCAAATCATCATTTTCATACTGTATTGACGATGTTTTTATCGACATCTTTGCACAGTATTCCTTAAATTTCTGAGGCAGACGTACAGACCATAATACTGTCATGTTGGGTTCAGGCGCTGTACCGAGATTTTCAAGAGTATGCAGATATCTAAAAGAACTCTTTGTTACAAGAGATCTGCCGTCAATTCCGACACCGCCTATTGATTCAGTAACCCATGTCGGGTCTCCCGAAAACAATTCATTATACTCAGGCGTTCTTGCAAATTTCACCAGCCTTAATTTCATAATAAAATGATCTATATATTCCTGTGCTTCCTTCTCGGTAATAAGTCCTTTTTTAAGGTCACGTTCAATATATATATCAAGAAATGTTGACGTTCTGCCAAGGCTCATCGCCGCACCATTCTGCTCTTTTACTGCCGCAAGATACCCAAAATACAGCCATTGCACAGCCTCTTTTGCATTTGATGCCGGCTTAGTTATATCATAGCCATATATTCTTCCCAGTTCTGCCAGTTCATCAAGCGCACGAAGCTGTTCGGTTAATTCTTCCCTAAGCCTTATTGTCTTTGATGTCATACGCACCAGCGACGTATCAAGCTGATGCTGTTTATCCTCTTTCAGCTTATCAATACCATAAAGAGCAACTCTTCTGTAATCGCCTATAATTCTACCTCTTCCGTAAGCATCGGGAAGTCCTGTAATTATCGCGCTTTTTCTTGCAAGACGCATCTCCGGCGTATAAACATCAAACACTCCTTGATTATGAGTTTTTCTATATATTTTAAAAATTTCCACTACCTCTGGGTCAACCTCATAGCCATTTTCCCTACATGCATTCTGTGCCATACGGATTCCGCCAAATGGCTGCAATGAGCGTTTAAATGGCTTATCAGTCTGAAAACCAACTATTTTCTCTAAATCTTTATCCAAATACCCAGCTTTATGAGACGTTATTGTTGACACAACCTTTGTGTCC
This sequence comes from uncultured Clostridia bacterium, assembly GCA_944391635.1. Classification (GTDB taxonomy): domain Bacteria; phylum Bacillota; class Clostridia; order UBA1381; family UBA1381; genus HGM11525. Next base: position 2,234 of record CALXUL010000065.1, read on the forward strand.
ATATCAAGCACGCCACCTGATTCGCGTTCCTTTTTGGACAATTCCATTACCATATTCCAGAGCTTGGATGTTGCTTCAGTTGCACCCTCCAAAAACTCTTCATCACCATCATACTCGGTGTAATTTCTTTGTATAAAATCCCTGACATTTACGCTTTTGCACCAGTCACCCAGCACAAAACCTTCCCATTGACAAGGTAATTCTCTATTCAAAGCACCCATCTCCTCTCAATGTCTACTTCTGTATCGATATAATATCATTATACACGCTTTTTGTCAACATATTGTATAAAAATATTTGAAATTTATTAAAAAAGTCAAAATATAGTATATAACACAGATAATACCTAAACATTATCAACAATAAAAAACCCCCTTTTATTATCGGGGGTCTTTCATATATTTATACTCTCAAAAACTTCGCCAATATTTTCATTTATAACAAGTCTTGCAGTAGCATCTATCGGCGTTGAACTTTTATTTATCAGTACAAGTTTATCACCCAAATACTGATATACGAATCCTGCTGCCGGGTATACAGTAAGCGACGTTCCGCCAACTATAAGACAATCCGCGGAATGAACAAATGCAGCCGACATTTCCATAATATATTGGTCAAGCGGTTCTTCGTACAAAACAACATCCGGCTTGATTACACCTCCGCATTCACAAACCGGAACCCCTGAAGAATCAAGAATTTTATCAAGCCCATAATGTCTTCCACATTTCATACAATAATTATGGTGAACACTTCCATGCAGCTCAAAAACCCGCTTGCTGCCTGCCAACTGATGCAGTCCATCAATATTCTGTGTTATCACTGCCTTTAATTTCCCTTTCTCTTCAAGCTTTGCAAGCGCATAATGTGCAGCATTAGGCTTTGCGTTTGGAAACAGCATTTTCCCGCGGTAAAATTTATAAAAAGCTTCCGTATGCTCCATAAAAAAACTATGTGACAAAATTTGTTCAGGCGGATAGAGATAATTCATACTATATATACCATCAGCAGAACGAAAATCAGGTATTCCGCTTTCGCATGATACGCCTGCACCGCCAAAAAATACAATATCATCACTTGTCTTTATAATATCTTCAAGTTCTTTAATTTTTTCTTCAAAATTACTATTATTCATCGTCCTTATGAATTATTACCTCACTTTCAGTAGGTATAATAAATGCCGCCACTATATATAAAATCAAACCGGTGAACCAAAAACACGTCAATATCGCCATTCCCAGTCTTACCAAAGTCGGGTCAAGGTCAAAATATTCGGCAATACCTGCACAAACTCCGGCCAATTTCCTATCTTTTTCACTTCTGTAAAGTCTTTTTTTCATTTTTGTTCACCTCCTCTTTTTAAACTTAAACAAAGAAAAACAGCGCGGAATCCGTAAAATTCGGATACCGCGCCGCTACCTTCAATTACTCTTGAGGAGCGCCCACAGGACATACTCCGGCGCAAGCGCCGCAGCTTATGCAAGTATCCTCATCAATAACGTATTTTGCATCACCTTCGCTGATTGCCCCTACCGGACATTCTGCTGCACAAGCACCGCAGCTGATGCAATCGTCACTAATTTTATATGCCATTGGAATACACCTCCTAAACACTTTTTCGGCAAAGTACCACCCTCTGAGCGGGGGCTCTCCCGCCTTTTCTACATTATATCATACACAATTCTATTCTTCAAGCTTTTTTAATATTTCATTATCAATTTTTTCATCATCAGATTCAATTTTAGGCTTCTTCACAATCTTTATTTCTTTTACATTAAACTCTTTGCATACTTTTTCCTTTTCTGTTTCTATCCGAACCTTTATCAGACCCTTTAGTATATTAACATATTCCACAGTACCTCTACCATCAGGAGTATCGACAACTGCTCCTACCTTTGGGGTAACCTTTAAAAGTTCTTCATACGCCTCCTGTTCATATTTCAAACAACACATCAGCCTTCCGCAGGAGCCGGAAATTTTTGTAGGATTAAGCGACAAACCCTGTTCCTTTGCCATCTTTATCGACACCGGCTCAAATTCGCCCAAAAACTGTGAACAGCACAAGCTACGTCCGCATATACCAATACTCCCAAGTGTTTTTGACTCGTCCCTTGCCCCAATCTGACGCAGCTCAATACGTGTACGATAGATATTGGCAAGCTCCTTTACCAGCTCTCTGAAATCTATCCTTCCATCAGCAGTAAAGTAGAAAAGTATTTTGGAATTATCAAAAGTATACTCTACCTCTACCAACTTCATTTCAAGATTATGCTTTTTTATTTTCTCACAGCAAAGTGCAAAGGCTTCTTCTTCCTTTTTTTTATTTTCTCTAAGTATATTAAGGTCATTATCATCGGCAATCCTGATAACGCTTCTAAGCGGCTTTTTTATCACCGACTCATCAACCTCATGGATACCTATTACTACTTCCCCAATCTCTATCCCGCGTGAAGTTTCAACTATAACGGTATCTCCCTTTTTAATGTCAAGACCATTAGGATCAAAATGGTATACTTTACCTACCTTTTTAAATCTAACTCCAATTATATTATACATTACATAACTCCTTAAGCTTTCCCATAAATTCCGCATCAGCCTCTATTACCAAAAGATGCGCTCCATTTTGTGAAAAAATATATTTCCTTTTCCCGGTCAAAAATATACTTTTTACATAGTATTCTTTTATCTTTGCAGTATCATTTTGCCTAATTTCACAAATCTTAGAAATATCGGAATATCTGATATAGAGCTTTTTTTCACGCCTACCAATTGTCCTTAACACGGTAAGCCCCTCTTCGCCAAGCGTATATGTAAATACTGCACAGTATTTGGTATATACAAAATATACCAGTATTCCGCCAAGAAGAATAACGCTAATATCAGCCGCAAGCGGTATACCTGCTATAAAATACCTTACTGCATCTCCAATAAACACAATAACCAGAACATATATTAATACAAATATCAGTTCTTTAATCCCGGCTTTAACAGTATAACTCATACTTGTCATTTCGCTCCTATAATCTCTATTTGACACAT
>CALXUL010000066.1 GCA_944391635.1 uncultured Clostridia bacterium
TATAAGATTATTTTCGGAATTCTCACCCGGTCCGCTTACAATCATCTTAAAAAAGAATCCTAAAATAGGCGATAATATAACCGCCGGGCTTAATACTGTTGCGGTGCGAATACCAAAACACCCATTAGCCCGTGCACTTATAAACGCTGCAAAAGTACCTATTGCAGCTCCAAGCTCAAATCTGTCAGGTAGACCAAGCCCCACGCGTGCACAACACGTAATCAATGACATGTACGGCAGAATTGACGCTATTATAGACGGTGGAAATTGCAGTGTCGGCGTAGAATCCACCGTTATAGAATTATCAAAAGGGACAGTAAACATTTTGCGTCCCGGTGGCATAACCCTGTCGCAGCTAAAACAGGCGGCAGGTAACGTTTTAATAGACAAACACGTTACTCAAATGGTAGCTGATTCTGAAACACCAAAATCACCCGGAATGAAATATAAACACTATGCACCCGATGCAGATGTGACTGTAATAAGCGGCGAAAAAAAAGCCGCCTCAGAGAAAATCAAAGAACTTATTTCCAAGCAAAAAGGCATACCAACAGGCGTTATGTGCTATGACGGTTTCACCTTTGACTGCGAAGCGGTTCTTTATATGGGGACAGATAACCGCATATATGCTGAACGACTTTTTGATACGCTTCGGCATTTTGACGAACTTAAAATACAAAAGGTTTTCGCACAGTTTTCTGATGACCCGGATTTTGGGCTGGCAGTAAAAAATCGACTGTTCAAGGCAGCAGGCGGAGATATTATACAAGTGTAATTGATGAAAGGAAATCTTTATGAATATTTTATTTGTATGTACCGGAAATACCTGCCGTTCACCAATGGCAGCATCGCTATTTAATAAAATAGCGGTAGAACGCAATCTTAATGTACGAATTGAATCTGCCGGAATCTTTGCAAGCGAAGGCGAGCCTGCATCTACAAACGCAATTATTGCAATGAAGAAATATGGGATAGATTTACTCTCGCACCATGCGCAGGGCATCAATTCCGAACTAATCCAAAAGAGCGATTTAATTCTCACAATGACCGCCGCGCATAAAATGCTGCTGGAACCATCTGCTCCAGGCAAGGTCTTTACCCTTTGCGAATATGTCGGTGAAGATTCCGATATTCCTGACCCTTACGGCTGTGATATGGACGAGTATGAGGCTTGTGCAGACCGCTTATATATTGTCCTTGAGAAGTGTGCTGATAAGATAGAAGAAACACTGCAAAGCAAATAAATTATCACCTTATGCCTATTACTAAACGGAGGATTGCAATATGGTAGATTATACAATCCGCAGGATGAACAAAGGGGACATAAAACAATTATCCGAACTGGAAAAAGTTTGTTTTTCCGTGCCTTGGTCGGAACAGAGTTTTGCCGAGGAATTTGAAAATGATCTTGCAGTATATTTTATTGCAGAGCAATGCGGCAATTTAATCGGATATATTGGATTTTGGCGCATAATCGACGAGGGACATATAACCAACATTGCAGTTTCGCCTGACTTTCGCAGGAAAGGTATAGCTACTGCTCTAATTGGAACTGCTGTAAAATATGCAAAAACACTGAATCTGGTTCTGCTTACTCTCGAAGTAAGAAAAAGCAATCTTGCAGCGCAGCATTTATACCGTAATTTTGGGTTTGTAGCACTTGGCGAAAGAAAGGATTATTATACCAACCCGCGCGAAAATGCTGTAATAATGACTTTAACGTTAGGAGAACAAAATGAGTACATTGATACTGGGGATTGAAAGCTCATGCGACGAAACATCGGCTGCTATTGTCGCCGACGGTAACAGAGTCCTTTCAAATGTTATAAATTCACAGATAGATCTTCATAAAATATACGGGGGAGTCGTCCCTGAAATAGCGTCGCGCAAACATATAGAAAATATTTCATATGTTGTAGATGAGGCTCTCAAGCAGGCACAAATCAATTTTAATGATTTAAGTGCCATTGCCGTAACCTACGGTCCGGGACTTGTAGGCGCGCTTCTTGTAGGCGTATCATATGCCAAAGCTCTTGCATATGCTCTTGATAAGCCTTTAATACCCATACACCACATCAGGGGACATATAACAGCGAACGCTATTGCAAACCCCGACATAAGACCACCTTTTATATGTCTTGTCGCATCAGGCGGACACAGTCATATTGTCAGAATAGACGATTATACACATTTTAAGGTTCTTGCACGAACAAGAGATGATGCCGCAGGAGAAGCCTTTGATAAAATTGCACGTGTTCTTGGTTTGGGCTATCCCGGCGGTCCTAAAATAGACAATCTGGCAAAAGAAGGTACTAAAGATGCGATAAACTTCCCTCGCGTACAAATGGCAGAAGGCTCGCTCGATTTCAGTTTCTCCGGAGTAAAAACTGCCGTAATTAATTACCTTCACAAAGCAGAGCAAGCACATCAAACCATTAATAAGGCTGATGTTGCTGCAAGCTTTCAAGATGCCGTATGTGAAGCCTTATGTACCCATACTCTTGAAGCTGCAAGGCGCGAGAACCTATCTACAATTACCCTTGCAGGCGGAGTTGCATGTAACAGCAGACTTCGTGAAATGATGGACGGTTTATGCAAGAATAACTCCCTGCGGCTTTGCTATCCGCCGCCGATTCTTTGTACCGATAATGGCGCAATGATTGCAGCAGCCGGCTATTTCTCTTTCTTAAACAAAGATTTTGCGGGACTTGATTTAAACGCCGTACCAAATCTTCCTCTTTAATTCTATTGACTATATTGGAAAAATTTGAATACCTTACAACAACCTTAGCATAAAATTTAAACCACACAGTTCAATCTGTGTGGTTTTTCGGCACAAAATATCCCCCGGTATAACCGAGGGATATTTAATATTAAAATCTAAAATCACGTTTTCCGCCTTCAAGGTCGAACAAATGCTGTTTTGCAATTGCTTTTACCTTTTCATTTGTGATATTCTCTATCTCTTTTTTGATTACCTCTTCTCCCCACTTAACTGTATCCTCAGATGCATAATCTTCAAGATATTCTTTTAACGTCATAAGCGCGTTTGGCAGACAGCAGTTTGCAATCTGTCCCGCTTTTACTAAGCTCATAAACCTGTCTCCGGTTCTTCCCTCACGGTAGCAGGCTGTACAGAAACTCGGTATATACCCAAGTTTTAAAAGCCAATTTACAACCTCATCCAATGTTCTGGTATCCTCTACATCAAACTGCGCGGAGTTCTCCTCTTCGCCCTTATCCGCATAACCTCCAACACTGGTTCTTGACCCTCCGCTTATCTGCGAAATTCCAAGATCAAGCACTTTCTCACGGGTTTTCTGCGATTCACGCGTTGAAATTATCATACCAGTATATGGAACCGCAATTCTTAATACGGCAACAATTTTAGCAAATGTATCATCATCAATTGCATTGGTAAATTCATCCGGGTCAATATCATCTGCCGGTCTGATTCTCGGTACACTTATAGTATGAGGGCCTACCCCCATAACTGCTTCAAGATGCTCAGCATGCATCAATAATCCTACAAAATCATACCTATAAAGATTCAAACCAAACAAAACTCCGCATCCCACATCATCTATGCCGCCTTCCATTGCGCGGTCCATTGCCTCGGTATGATATGCATAGTTACTTTTCGGTCCTGTCGGATGCAATTCTTCATAGGCTTTTTTATTGTATGTTTCCTGGAAAAGTATATATGTTCCTATACCGGCTTCTTTCAGCTTACGGTAATTTTCTACGGTTGTAGCAGCTATATTCACGTTAACACGTCGTATAGCGCCGTTTTTATGCTTGATAGAATAAATAGTTTTAATGCTTTCAAGTACATATTCAATAGGATTATTAACCGGGTCTTCTCCTGTTTCAAGAGCCAGCCTTTTATGTCCCATATCCTGAAGTGCTATAACCTCACGTCGGATTTCCTCCTGAGTAAGCTTTTTACGGCAAATATGTTTATTTTTTGCATGGTACGGGCAGTATGTACAACCATTTACACAGTAATTAGATAAATACAGCGGTGCAAACATTACTATCCTATTTCCATAAAACTTTTCTTTTATCCTCTTTGCAAGCGAATACATTTTCTCATTTAAATCAGGTAAGTCACAATCAAGTAAAACTGCCGCTTCACGATGTGAAAGACCTTTGCAGTCCTCTGCACGGTTTATCAGACTTTCTATCAATTCCCTGTTTGATTTATTCTGTTTGGCATACTTAAGAGTTTCCAAAATTTCTTTATCATCAATAAATTCTTCTGCTTTTTTTGACATAACGTCATACATTTTAATCAAGATCCTTTCATCTTAAGCTAGCGGATAATATTATATCACAAGCGGAAGAAAATGTATGTTGCAACAGCAACATTTTATTACAGTACCTTAAAGCAATTTCTATTATAGGTGATAATCCCCTGTGCTTTCATTCTGGATAATTCCCGAGATAATGCACTCCGCTCTACTCCCAAATAATTTGCCATATCCTGACGGTCAAGCGGCACAAAAATTTTGTTATTCTTTTCATGTTCGGCAAGCTGTGAAAGATAGGTGATAACCTTTTCACGAATGGTTTTTTTGGAAAGAATCTGTATCCGATTATTCATACTAAGGCATTTGTGCGCTATAGCTCGGATAAAATTTGCAACAATTTTTTTATGCAGAGGTGTATCGGCAGAGTTTTGGCGTATATGCTCCGCACAGAGCCAAACCACCTTTACATCCTCAACAGCTGTTGCATAGATAGGACTTTCTTTAGTATTTAGGCAAGCAAGAGATTCAGCAAATATATCACCTCTGCCAATGGTTGCCATTATCATACGGTTACCGTTTATGTCATCGCAGGACACCTGAACAATACCTGATTCAATCACTCCAAACGCTTTAATCGGACTACTGAATTTAATTAACAACTCACCTTTTTTAAAAATTTCTTCCTTTGCCTCAAGGTATATAAGCGCACTATCCAGTTCTTCATAATTAAAACCCTCAAAAATAAGGGTTCTTAAAAGCAAGCTTTTATCCATTTTACTCACCTCTTCAATATATTATAGCAAATTTAATATTATCTTGCAATAGTGGCAAAAAATTATGAATAAATTAAATAAAAAACACGTAAAATATAATTTGCCACAATATTTTAAACATTAATTTTAGAACATAATTAAACAATATACCCGTAAATTCCTTTCAAATAAAAAAGAAAAATTTTTTTAAAATATATATTGACAAATACAAACAATTTTGCTATAATATTTTAGGTCAGCCGATAAATGTATGCGGGTGTAGTTCAATGGTAGAATCCCAGCCTTCCAAGCTGGTCGTGTGGGTTCGATTCCCATCACCCGCTCCAGCATATGCGCCTGTAGCTCAGTCGGATAGAGCAACTGCCTTCTAAGCAGTGGGTCAGGAGTTCGAATCTCTTCAGGCGCGCCATTTTTCTGTATGGTGGATATAGTTCAGCTGGTTAGAGCGTCAGTTTGTGGCACTGAATGTCGTGGGTTCGAATCCCACTATCCACCCCACGTATTTCTTAATGGATATTGGATAAGAACTGTCTTCGACTACCACATTATTTTGTTTTATACGTTCATAATGGGATATAGCCAAGTCGGTAAGGCATCGGATTTTGATTCCGACATTCGTAGGTTCGAGTCCTGCTATCCCAGCCAGGGCCATTAGCTCAGGTGGTAGAGCACTTGACTTTTAATCAAGTTGTCCGGAGTTCG
>CALXUL010000067.1 GCA_944391635.1 uncultured Clostridia bacterium
GGGACATAAAAGCTGCAACAAAGCCGGATGAGATCCTGCTTGTTGTGGACGCTATGACGGGTCAGGATGCTGTTAATGTTTCTGAATCATTTAATTCTGAACTTGATGTTACTGGTGTAATACTTTCAAAACTCGACGGAGATACAAGAGGCGGAGCTGCTTTGTCGGTAAAAGCGGTTACGAATAAGCCTATTAAGTATGCGTCAATGGGTGAAAAACTTTCTGATCTTGAGCCGTTTTATCCTGAGCGTATGGCGAGTAGGATTCTGGGTATGGGCGATGTGCTTACGCTTATAGATAAAGCGCAGGAAATTGTTGACGAAAAAGAGGCTGAGCTTCTTGAGAAAAAAATGCGTCAGCAGACATTTGACCTTGAGGATTTCTTAAACCAGATACAGCAAATAAAAAAGCTTGGCTCAATAGGTCAGATAATAGGTATGCTTCCGGGTATTGATAAAAAGGCAATGGAGCAGATAAATACCGAAGAAAGCGAAAAGAAACTAATCCACACCGAGGCTATTATAAAATCTATGACTCCTGAGGAGCGTCATAGACCGCAGATTATTGCTGCGAGCAGAAAGGTTAGGATAGCCAAAGGCAGCGGTACAAAGGTACAAGATGTCAATGATCTGCTCAAACAATTTGAGCAGATGAAAAAAATGATGAAGGAATTATCAGGACCTAAACAGGCGCGGCTTATGAAGAAAATGAAAAAAATGCGCAAGAATTCTTGATATATCAGGCTTTTATAGCTTAATATATAAACAAAAACTATTCGGAGGTGAAAATAATGGCAGTAAAAATCAGACTTAGAAGAATGGGTGCAAAAAAGGCTCCTTTTTATAGAGTTGTTGTCGCTGATTCAAGATATCCGAGAGACGGCAGATTTATTGAAGAAATAGGAACCTATAATCCGCTTACAGATCCTGCAACAATTAATATAGATGCAGAGCTTGCAAAGAAATGGATAGGTAACGGTGCGCAGCCGACAGACACTGTTAAGGCTCTTCTTAAAAAGCAGGGAATAATGTAATCTTTGCAGATTGAAAGGAATGTCAGTATTATGAAAGAAGTTTTAGAGCTGATTGCAAAAGCTCTTGTGGATGATCCTGATTCTGTTTCAGTAACAGAGGTGCAGGGTGAACAGTCTGTAATACTTGAGCTAAGAGTGGCTGAGGGAGATATGGGCAAAGTAATCGGCAAGCAGGGACGAATTGCAAAAGCGATAAGAACCGTAGTTAAAGCTGCGGCAAGTCGTGAAGACAAACGTGTTTCCGTAGAGATTATTTAAAAAAAGAACATACTCTTTTAGCGGCTCTTTAAAAGAGCCGCTTTGTCATAGTTGAAAGGAATGAATATTATGAACCGGCTGGAAGTGGGCAAAATTACCAATACCCATGGCTTAAAAGGCGAAGTTAAATTTATCCCATGGACAAATTCACCTGAGGATTTTGAAAGTATTAAGAACGTATATTTGCCGGATAACACAAAACTTACTGTTAAAAGCATAAAGTATCAGAAAAATAATCTTATTCTGAAACTTGGCGGCATAGACAGCATAGAGGCGGCGGAGAAACTTAAGGGATGTGTTGTGACTGCTGAGCGAAGTGAACTGGCAGAGATTGAAGACGGGGAATATTATATTGCCGATTTAATTGGACTTCAGGTTTATGAGGATACCGGAGAGGTGCTTGGAATTATTTCTGATGTTTTCAATACCGGTGCAAACGATATATATGAAGTAAAAAGAGATGGTAAAAAACCGCTTCTACTCCCTGTGATAGATAGCGTAGTAAAAGAAATTGATGTTGAAAAAGGCAGGGTTACGGTTCATTTGTTGGAAGGGCTGCTTGATTTATGATGAGATTTGATATTCTAACTATCTTTCCAGATATGTTTAAAGCGGTGTTGGGTGACAGTATTATTGCAAGGGCGTGCAATAATAATATTTTGAGCCTGAACTTTATTGATATAAGAGATTTTTCAAAAAATAAGCATAGAAAAACTGATGATTACCCATATTCCGGCGGCGGAGGAATGCTTATGACGCCTCAGCCGATTTATGATGCGTATATGAGTGTTGCGGACGGACTTGACTATAAACCGCATACAATTTATATGTCAGCCCAGGGCAGTGTTTTTAATCAAAAAAAGGCATTGGAGCTTTCTGAAAAAAAGCATATAGTAATTCTTTGCGGTCATTATGAGGGCGTTGACCAGAGAATTTTAGACATGATTGTTGATGAAGAAATTTCTATTGGGGATTTTGTATTGACAGGCGGAGAGATTCCGGCAATGGCGGTTGTGGACGCGGTATCAAGAATGATACCTGGGGTTTTGTCGGGTGAAGAAAACTTTATGAACGAAAGCCATTTTAACGGGTTGCTTGAATATCCTCAATATACCAGACCTGAAGTCTTTATGGGACGAAAAGTGCCGGATATACTGCTTTCAGGACATCATAAGAATATAGAAAACTGGAAAAGACAAATGTCACTTGAAACCACACTAAAAAAGCGTCCGCAGATGCTTGAGAATGCGTCTCTTTCTGACAGTGACAGAAAATTTTTAAAAGGTCTTGGGTATGAGTTTAAAAAAGACAAATAATACTTGACAATTTATGAAAAATATACTAAAGTAGTTTTAATAATATAATTGAAAGGAAAGATAATATGTATATCGGAATAGACCCCGGCGGCACAAATATCGCAGCTGGGATAGTTGATGAATCTGGAAAAATACTTGCTAAAGATTCTGTTTTAACATTGGCAGAGCGCCCTATTGAGGAGATTGTCGCGGATATGGCAGAAATTTCCAAAAAGGTTACGAAGGATGCCGGGCTGGAGATTTCGGACATAAAAGCAATTGGAATAGGCTGTCCGGGTTCTGTTGTAAATGAAACAGGTACAATAGCTTTTTCAAACAATATTCGTATGAAAAATGTACC
>CALXUL010000068.1 GCA_944391635.1 uncultured Clostridia bacterium
CATAATCCTTTTCAATAATTCCTGCTTCTATGCTGGTATCGTCATGAACTCGAACCTTTACTGACGTTTTTTTTTTTTTTTTTATTTTTATAAAGTTCAGGATAACCCACAAATATTTTGTGTTGCCTATTTTTGCGTTTACATAAAAATCATGATATCCGTTACTTAAAATCAAAGAAGCTTATTTTTTTTAATTCTTCTATCAAAATATTCATTCTTTTTTTATTAAATTTTTTTAGAATTTTATTTACCTGTGAACGTATAGTAGTTTCTTCTACAAATCTCTGTTTTGCAATGTCAGCATAAGAATATCCTCGATATACAAGTTGAAGAATTTTATATTCAGATGATGTAAGAAGGGCAATACAGTGCAGCAAACTTAGCGTATTTGAATATCGTTCTTCTGCTTTTATACATCCGTCAATAATTTTCTTGGAGATATATGGGTTCAGATAATTTTTGTTATAATATACATTCCTTATAGTATCAGCAACTGTTGTGAGATCATCTGATTTAATAATATAATCACTTGCTCCGAGTGAAAAGCTTCTAAATATAAAATCATCATCCTCATGCACAGAAAGCATTATAACTTTTATATCGGGATAGGTGTTTTTTATGTGTTTTAAAATATCTAAGCCCTCATCATCATATTGCATCTGGATGTCGAGAAGTACTATGTCAGGCAAAATATGTTCAAAAGACTCGAATAGTGCTTGTTCAGATTCTGCAGTACCTACTAGGTTAATATCATCTACCTGATTAAGAATTATTGTAAAATACTGGCACACAAATGGCATATCATCGCAAACGAAAACATTAATTTTTTTCATTATAATCCACCTCTGAACTTGGTTGTAAATTTGATGGTAAGTATATACTAAATGTGGTATATTCATTTTTTTTGCTGTTAAGAAAAATATACCCTTTATGAAGTGTAACAATTTTTTTTACGAAATATAGACCGATTCCCCAATTGTTTTTACCGCGTTTATCAGAAAAAAGTGGATTAAAAATTTTTTTATACATGTTTTTTGGTATGCCGCACCCATTATCCTTTATTTCTATTAGTATCCAAGGATAATCGGATTCTACCGTAATACAAATAATCCCTTTTGACTTTTGCATAACAGCATCACAGGCGTTTACGATAAGATTATATACCATTTCAATTAAGTATAGTTCGTCAGAACAAATGTAATACTGTTTGTCGCTAAAATTAGTTACAATAGTAATGTTCTGAGACACATTTACTCTTTCTATAGCAATAGAAATTACGTCGTTAATATTTACCGGTTTATAAATCATCTTGGTTGAATTTAACTGTTCAAGTTTATTTGTAATTTGGTAAAGCGCATCTGTTGCAAGTGTATTAATTGAAATAAGGCAGTTCTTAATTTCTTCTCCGCATTGTTCATTTGAGTTTAGCGCAACATTTGATAGCTGTTTTGTTGATAGAAACATATTTTTATATGAGTGTAAAATCGTTCGCATTATCTTATCAATGTTTTTATTTTTATCAAAAAGTGATAATGTATTTGACGGTGAATAGTTGATGAAAAGCTTGCATCGAAACATTAAAATAAGCATTATCAAAGCAAATAATAAAAGTATAATAAGCAGTAAATGGTCATTTAATGGTGAAGTTATTACGTTTTCCATATAGAAAATATTAATGCTCAAATTGAAGAAAGTGTTAATCAAATTTGTTTTAATCAAAATGAGCAGTAATAACTCCATTGACATAATAATAAAAAAAAGAATTAGTATGTTTCTTCTAGCTACAAGGAACTTCTTTTTTATAAACATATAAATTAAAATTATATGTGGAGTAGTCATAAAAATAGACACGATTATTAACTTTAAGCAAAGAAGAATATTATACAGTATTTGAGCGTTAATAAACGCATTTGCTGATGAGCTGTTTAAGGCAAGAGCAAGATAATAAGCGCATGATGGTGTATTAATCAAAAAGTATATAGGTAACATAAGTGAGAAAATCAAATAAAATCTTTTGTGAAAAGAAAATGCTGAAAAACACAGCGCAATCAAAGAATATAAGACAAATATTTCTCCTACGGCAGAGATGTTTCTTATTTCAGAAAAAGATAGTTTCATTCTGGTAAGGAATAATGATAATACATAATTTGACTGAAGCCAGGTGTGACTGTACATTCCTCTATGTAAATAATAAATTATTGTTGATACAAGCATTATAATCAACCCCGTAAAGAACAGAAGTATAGTTATAGTGTAGTTCCAATGTTTATAAACCATTGAAATTCCAATGTATATACCGATTAAAAATAGTATAAATACAAATACCACCGTCTCACCTCGTGAAAAAGAAAAATTGGCATTAATCTACAAAAATTATACCATATAGATAAATGAAAATCAAGAAGTAGCACACAAAGTTGATAAATAATCAACTTTGTGTTCATTTAAAATCATATTGTTAATAACAATGCCGAATGTTATAATGTAATTAATAGATAATCCGATTTTTATGAAGCAATAAGGAGGAATTTTAGTGAAAAAAAGAAAGAAATTTTTATCATTAGTTATCTTAAGTGTTGTTACTACGTCGCTTTTTACCGGATGTGGAAATAGTAAAAATAATGCTGATGTTCAGACGTTGCAAGTGTGGTCACATAATTCCCACAGTAAAATGGTTATGTCAGAGCTGATAGACAAGTGGAATACCGACGAAGGAGCAAAGCTTGGAGTAAAAATTGAGTATACAGTTAAAGAGTCAGAAATTCAGCAAGCAGTGGAGATGGCATTTGCATCTAATCAGGAACCGGATATGTTCACTTCATGTAACGTAAAAAAATACAGTGACAGTGGTGATATAGTTCCTTTGTCAACATTACCTGGAGGAGAAGAATTTATAAAAAAATATACTGATTTAGGCATTGACTTAAGCGGAGCTGCATTTAGCAGTAGTGACGGAGAAGTTTACTGCGTTCCGTTTTCTATCAACACATTTGGCTTGGTATATAATAAGGATATGTTTAAAAAATATGGTATTGTAGATGAAAACGGAGAACCAACTCCGCCAAAAACTTTTGAAGAAGTTCGTGAATATGCAAAGATTATGACAAATGAAAGCGAACAGGATTATGGTATTATATTCCCGATGAAATGGAGCAGTTTTTATTCAACAGATATTGGACAGCTTGCATGGGGAAGTGCAGGAAGAGGGGCGTATGACTGTGTAACAGGCACATATGATTTTTCGGTTTACAAACCAATATATGAGATGTACATAGGCATTAAGAATGATAACAGTTGTTTTCCTATGACTGAATCGCTTGATAATGATGCTGCAAGAGCGTATTTTGCAGAAAGAAATATAGGAATGAAGTTTGCAGGGTCATATGATGTAGGAGTGTTAAATGATCAATTCCCAGCTAAATGTGACTGGGGTGTTGCGCCATATCCGGTAGCTGATGAGAATAATGCATATTTGCAGTGGATGGGCATGGGCGGATATTTTGCTATGTCGCAAAGTGCAGTGGAAAAGGTTGGTGCGGAAAAAGCGTTTGAAGTGTTTAAATTCTTGCATAGTGATGAAATTCTTCAAGAGCTTTATAAAAGAGGTTTGAATCTGCCGTACGATTACAGTATTGTTGAAAACGTAAAAATGGACAAGGAAATAAATGGCTGGAAAGAATTTGCAGAACTTGCTAAAATAAGTACAAATGGCTATACGAGCGCAAACGTAGAAATTACAGGTGAAAAAAAGGATGCGGACGTTTTTAAGGAAGATGTTTGGATGGGTACAAAATCTGTTGATGAAGCGATCGATGAATTAAATGAAAGATATAATAGAGGTTTGAAGGTTTACTTTGAGAATAATCCGGATGAAGATATAAATAAATATATAAATCCGCAGTGGAGTTCTGTTAGAAACGGTGAATAAAGAGGGGTATAAATGAAAATTGCAATAAAAAATCCCGTAAGACGCAGGTGGGGTAAAAGAGAAAAGTATGAATTGCAGGCATATATAATGCTCATGCCTCAAATTATAGGTTTTTTGTTATTTTCAATTTATCCTATGATATGGGCAATTACAAAATCGTGGTATTTTTATAATGGTATATCGTCAGACACGAGATTTGTAGGCTGGGAGAATTTTATAAGATTATTTTCTGACGGTGAATACTGGCAAACTTTAGCAAATACATTTCTTTTTGCAATTATGAAAATTCCGATAGAGTTGCCTATTGCTTTGTTGCTTGCTGTTTTGTTAAATCAAAAGTTAAAAGGCACAGGTTTTTTCAGAACAATGTTTTATTTGCCCCATATTGTGAGTACTGCTATTATTGCATTAGTATTTGCTAATATTTTTAATTATTTTGGTGTTATAAATGCACTAATGCAGAAGATAGGCATACTGGAACAACCTGTTGATTGGTTTGGTACTAAAATGAAGGCAATGTGGGTTCTGGTGATTGCGGATACTTGGAAGAGTTTTGGAGTAAATGTTTTGTATTTTCTTGCTGCAATGCAGAACATTCCGGAAGATGTATATGATGCTTGTAAAATTGATGGTGCAGGAAAGTTTACTGTATTTTTTAAAGTAACTTTGCCGTTAATGGCTCCTGTTTTACAAGTAATATTGATGTTATCAATTATTGGTACACTTCAGACAAATGAGCTTGTGCTCGTGCTTACTAATGGTGCGCCGGGAGGAAGTACTTACACCGTGATGTCATACATCTTCCAAAAATATGCCCCAGGTTTGGCTGATGTTGGCGTAAATGTGGGGTATGGATGTGCTATGGCTCTTGTAACAGGACTGATTCTTGCAACGATTACACTTTCATATCAAAGATACAGTCAAAAATTAAATGATATTTATTAACCCTGGGAGGATTAAAATGAAAACAAGAAATGTGGGATGGAAAATATGCTCGTATGTTATTTTATGCGTATTTTTGATTTTAGCAGTTTTTCCGTTGTTTTACACAATATCAGCGTCTTTTAAGACAAATTCTGAAATATTATCTGATCCTGCATCGCTATTACCAAAGAATCCCACTTTTGACAACTACATAAATGTATTAAATTCTGATGTTTTTGATTTTAAAAATATGCTTAAATACAGTATTTATTATACTGTAGTATGTGTTACAATTACGCTGATTTCGTCAAGTATGGGAGGATATGTATTCGCAAGAGGACGTTTTAGGGGGAAAAAATTCTGGTTTTTAGCTTTTAGTATGCTAATGTTTTTCTCAATGGGTAGCGTAACGATTTATCCGTTGCTACAGACTTTAAATTTTCTGCACATTCCAAAATCTTTGCACGGCTTATTATTTATTAAAGTGTTCAGTGTAAACATAATTAATATATATCTTGTACGCAGTTATGTTGTATCTTTACCTAAAGAGCTTGATGAATCAGCCGAAATAGATGGGTGCAGTTTTGTTGGGATATTTTTCCGAATAGTTTTGCCGCTTTTGAAACCGCTTATGGCAACAATTGGGATATTGGCATTTCAAGGTTCGTGGAATGATTATCTAATGCCTATGATATTCACGCTTGGAACCCCACATCAAAGACCGCTTGTTGTAGGCTTGGTGGCCTTAAGTAAATCTGGGGAAACGGCTGCAAATTGGAATTTAATTTTAGCGGGAACGACTATGTCGTTACTACCCGTTTTGGTAGCATATTCAATTGGAAATAGATTTTTTATTTCCGGACTTACTGCAGGGGCAGTTAAAGGTTAAGGAGGCGATAGTTTGAAAAAAAAGCTTTTTGGAATAGCGCTTGTAATATTTTGCGTAGCAACACACACGGTATTTGCTGATGAAGAGGCAGTTTCTGATTTTGAAAATGACTTTGAAAGTTATATTCTTGAGGAACGGTATGTTGGTGATGTTATTTCAAACGGAAAACCTGTTGATGGAGATTATTCTGATACAGCTGTTTATCCTAATGGGGAAAAGAGTGTGTACGAGGGCAATGCAGCAAGTAATTTATTTGTGCTTGATTCAAAAAATAATAAGGTATACGGTCCGCTTGACGGGTGGGTTGGATATTATTTGGGTACAAAGAATGCAAATTATAATAAGTACAATCGGAGACTTGCGGTGAGAAGTCTGCCAGCGGTAAATAATAAGGTGTTGTCAATGGAACCATATCGTGAAGAACCTGGTACTGTAGCATACTTTGGTAAAGAAAACATTGATTTTTCAGGCTTGTCCATATGGGAAACAGATATTTCTATAACCGCTGCAACTGCTGTTACATCGCCTTTGGAAGAGTCATATGATGTATCATTTTGGATTACAAAAAATCCAACAAATCCGGGATATAAATATGAAAATAGTGTGGCAGTTGTTTCTTTTAAGGGAAATACGGATGCAGTAGGAGCACCGGTAGATATTTATTTTATGGGCAAAAAACTTGATGGTCAGTTTAATGTATCAGATTTTTATGCTAACAGCCAAAGTTTCGTAAACGTAAAATATATTCTGGATACAAGCGGAGATATTACGAGACATTGGGTGGAAATTAGATTAGACGGAGAAATTATTGCAAGAAGCGAAGCAGAAGAATTCCCCGAAGATGAGTTTTCGTTTACAGAGGCAGGTGTGTTTGGTATTTTATATTCTGCCACGGGAGTATATTCGGCTATGCAGCCAAGAGTCTTATTAGATAATATTAAGTTTTATAAAAAGCAACCTGTTCAAATAAGTAATAAAACTGAAATTGAAAGCACTGAAGTGGATTTTAATAATATGCATATCGATATGAAAATAGATGCCGAACTTACAGATGAAAGTTTGTCAGCGATAACAATGACCGATATGTCTGGGGAGTCAATCAATATAGAGTGTAGTATAACTACCGACGGAATAAGAGTTGTGTCAGAAGATCTTAAGCCTAAGACTACATATAAATTATACATTAACGGGATGTCATATGACGGATGCTTTAAAATGAATGATTCCGTAATATTCAGAACAAAAAACTGTCTTGAAATTGTTAAGACAAGTAAAAAAATTTCAGGTAATTATGCAGATGTTGATATAGAAATAAAGAATAACACTTCTGAACAGCAAAGTTTCGTTGCAGTTCTTGCAGTAAATGATGAAGTTAACCATTATTTAAATGGTATTTATTGTAAATTTATTACAATCCCTGCCGGAGAAACTGCAACTGTTAAATTTGAAAACATTGCAGCGCCTCAGTCAGCAAATTCATTCATTGTGTACACAGTAAACAATTTGATGACATTTAATGCACTTTCATCCAAGGAACTTATTTAATAAAAAAAGGAAAGGGTTGATATTTATGTTTGAATCTAAAAAAATAAGCTTATTTATTGTTGCTGCATTAATGGCAGCAGTTATTCCATGTAGAATCTCAAATGCATCACCCGTTGACTCAGAAAAACAGTTTATGGAAGATTTTGAAAGCTATAGTATAGCTGAGGTTTATGATGAAGATAACAATCTAAAAAATGCACGGCCTGCTGACGGAGATTACTCTGATATTGCTACATATCCGAATGGAACGGCAAGCGTATACGAAGGAAATGCTGCAAATAATATAGCAGTCAAAGATTGTGATGGTAATGATGTATATGGCGGGTTACCGGGCTGGTATGGATATCTAAATGGAAATGATACCAAATATAATCAATATAATAGAAGATTATCCGTTTATAGGTATTTAAAATATAATAAAGACGAAACTAATCAGACGAAATTTTTAAAAATGGAACCCAAAGCGGGTACATATCAGCCACAAGCCATGGCGAAGATAGAACGTGAAAATGTTGATTTAGATAATTATTCATTCTTGTCTGCACGATTAAATATTTCTGGGAATTTGTTTAATGCTGGTGTTGAACTTACAATGGATGATTCAAACGGAGAAATTGCCGCTTATAATCTTTTAAAATTCAACTTAGCAGCGGATGGTTCGGTGGATGTCAACTTTGCAGGTCAAAAAGTTGGAACAATATCATCGCTGTCTTCTTTTAACGAAGATGTTGTAGCAGATTGGTATACTATGGAGTATCGTATCTATAATAACGGCACACAGGCGCGTCATTCGCTTTTGCTCGTAAACGATGTTACAAAGAATATAGTAGCAGATGTGAAATGGATGGTTATGGAAACGGGCAATGATTTTAAATGGTTAAAAGATACTCAATATGGTATTAGATTTTACGCTGAAAGTGACCTAAAACATCAAACCAGATTTTGTGTGGATGATATAAAGTTTGTTAAAGATAGCTTTACAGAGGATTTTAGCAGCTATAATACAAAGTACGATGTTGGAGAAGGCAGAATAATAAATGCTCCCGGCGGTAATACCAATCTATCTGTATATGCGGAAAATGGCGTATATGAAGGTAATTTACAGAAAAATAACAGTATACTCAGAACAATTGGTACAGATGGAAATATAAAGTATGAGAAGGTAAACGGAAATGTTCCGTTTTGGCAGGGATATATGGGAGTTCCTCATAAACAGCCTATAACAGGCCGCTGGGAGATGAGATGTAATATTGCAAAAGCATCCGATTATATAAAAGATAGTTTTTTTGGCGGTAATAACATTATATATATGGCGCCTAAAACTACTAATACAAATGATACAATATATCAGGGCAGGGCATATGCCGGTATGGAAAGCGCTGATTTTTCAGATGGTACGCAGTGGCTGACTACTTTGGTACTTGAGAGCGGCGGCGGGGTTGATAAAGGTCAATTTAAACTTCAACTAACAAAAGGCCGTTCAATTGACAGCGCCAATGCACCTCAAGGGAATTATGTGGATTATGACGGCATATCACATGCTGCATATTTAGATGTACTTACATTTGACCTTGAATCTAAAAAAATGTACTTTGCCGGTTCAGAACTTAGTGGAACCTTTGTGTTTGATAATAAATATGATGTATATTACACGCTTGACAGGACAGGTGACATACCGATGCATTCGATAAAAATTGTCGATGCACAGACTAATACTGAAGTTACATCTTCGGAAAAAATTCCTGTTTCAGGTTTTGACTTTACAGGAGATATGATAGGCTTCAGATATGCCGCACTGTCTGATGAAAATATAGTGGGACATCACGTTAAAGCATTCATAAGAAAACTTGGATTTGAAAAATTTTTCGGAAGCAATGTTACAGGGATAGACGATGATGTTTACATTGATAGTGCGGTTAGTGATGAATCGGGTATTAGTTACAAAATAGTATCAGAACTAAACAAGGATGTTATGTTAATTTATTCTAATTATATTAATGGCAATTTAAACTATGTAAAACTTGTGCCATTAACACTTAACAGTGGTGTAAATGAAGGAGTTATATCGGATACAAGTACTTATGGCGAGGGAAAATTGTTAGTATGGGATAATTTTGATTCAATAAACCCCATGGCAAAACCCTATAATGTTTTATTGATGCAAGAGCAATCTGATTTTATAAATTAGTAAAAATATTTATTATTTATAGACAGGAGTAGTTATGAAAGGTGTATTAAATGTAATTCCGGTTTTGTTTATAACAATATCTATGTTTCAAGTGCAAACATTTGCTGAAAATACTGATCCTGAGTCTTGGTTTATGGAAGATTTTGAAAGCTATGGCATCACAGAAATTTATGACAGTAATGATATTTTAAAAAACGCCAGACCGGTTGATGGCGATTATTCTGATACTTCAGCATACCCTAATGGTACTGCAAGTGCTTATGAAGGAAATGCTGCAAATAATATAGCAGTCAAAGATTGTGATGGTAATGATGTATATGGCGGGTTACCGGGCTGGTATGGATATCTAAGCGGCAGTGATACTCAACACAATCGTTATAATAGACGTCTAAGTGTTACAAAATTGCAGAATTTCCATAATGCAGAGATAAATAATACAAAATTTTTAAAAATAGAACCAAGAGTAAATGAAAACATTCAAAATGGTGAGGCTTTTTTCTGCCGTAATAACATTGATTTAGAAGCATATTCTTTTTTTACCGCTAGGGTGAGTATTTCCCAGATACATCAAGCCGGTTTCGGTATTATTGAAAATTTGAATGAAGATACTGGTGAATACGATGCGTTTTACAATGTAATAGATTTCAGCAAATCAGAAAACGGTAGTGTCAATGTGTATTTTGACGGTGAAAAGAAAGCAGAAATTGCATTATCATCATTTAAGAATGGTCAGGCTCTGGATTGGTACACGTTTGAATACAGGATTTTTCGTAACGCTCTTTCGTCAAGGCATATGCTGCTTATGGTAAATGACAGAACAAATGATGTCATAGTTAATGTTGGCTGGACAGCTATGAATTCAAACAGTGAATTTTCATGGGAATATGAATCAAAGTATGGTATGGGTTTTTATGTAAATGCAGAATATACAATGCCTCAGACGAGAATGCTTGTAGATGACATAAAATTTACTAAAGATAACTTTGAAATTGATTTTAATTCATATAACATTAACACGTTTACAAAACAGGGTGTACAGCAAAACATTTTATTGAATGGTTTTGGCGGCAATGAGAACATTTCTGAAGTTTACAGTGCGGGTCAATATCAAGGTAATTTTCAGAAAAACAACTATGTCTATGCGACAATAGGAACATCAAATAATCCGCAATATCAAAAAGTTTTCGGTAATGTGCCATTTATACAGGGATATATGACACAAAGAATTGACTCAATAAATAAAATAACGAACAGTGTTTGGAGTCACCGATGTAATATTGTAAAAGCTGACAGCATAGGACTGGGAACTTTGTATGGTCAGAATCAAATTGCATGGCTTTGTCCTAAAACTTCAGAGGATGGAAACCCGATGTCATCTTATATGGGAATGGAAAGCGCGGACTTTTCAGATAGAACAATTTGGTCTACTCAGATAGTTTTACCTGAAAAGAGCAATGGAAATGTCAAAATGCAGCTTACAAAGGGCAGATCTATTACGTCTGCAAACAATGCTGAGGCTACATATGACGGAAACTCACATCAATCATATTTTGACGTTATTGAATTTGATTTGGAATCGCGAAAAATAATATTTAACGGTGAGGAACTGGGAGTTTGTTTTTCATATCAGATTCCGTATACGGTAGATTATACTGTGGATACAAGAGGACAAACTCCTAAGCATCTTATTAAAATAACAGATGAAAACGGTACGGTATTGGTTAGTACAGAGTTTACCGAGTTAAGCGGGTTTGATTTTAACGGGAATATAATAGGTTTTAGATATTTGGTTAACGCATCTGCGGAAAAGGATTCTATAAGTAAGGCGGCAATAAGAAAGATATATTTTAATAAAGAATTTGGCGCTGATGCGACCGGTATACCTGAAACGGTTGATCTGGAATTAAATACCAATAATGTTATAAAAACAGTCGGAAGAGAAATGTATGGAATAAATTTTGAATGGGGCGGGCAGTACGGTATTTATATGACCGCAAATAATTCTTCAATAAACCCATCATATATTGATGCGTTTACAGGAATTGTTCCGATAGCAAGGGCAGCAGGTACTTCTTCCCAGGTAATAAAATGGAAATGGTCAATAGGAGATTATTCAGAACGTGAAAACCAGCAATTTTGGCACTGGGATCCTTCAATTTTGTATTATGGGCCTGTAGAGTGGATTGATTCTGTTTATGAAATGATGGATGGACAGTCAAAATTTATATATGCTGTTAATCTTCCTAAACCTGACGGTACGGGAGACAGTCTTGAAGATATAAAAGATCTTGTTCGGTTTTTAACTCTTACGCCGGATGATGAACGTGCAGTAGGCTCTGATGGTATCAACTGGGCACAAAAAAGAGTGGATTTAGGAATTACAGACCCAGTAGAAATATATGCTTGGGAAATGGGTAATGAATTAGACGCCGCAGGGTATAGTATAGACCAATATATAGAAATGAGTACCTCGACTATGGAAGCAATACGTTCTATTGACCCTGATGCAAAAATATCTATGCATATTAAAACAAACTACGCAGCAGGCTGGGCGCAATGGCATGGAAAAATTTTAAACAGTGTTGGTGATGATATAGATTATTTATCTGTACACTACTATTATCATCCTAAAACAGGTGTATGGGGACCAATAGCAAATTTGGAAGCGGACATTAAACAGATAACTGGGGATGACAGAATAAAAATTCTTGTTACAGAGCAGGCGTCATGGAGAATGGAGGAATATGGGGACACGTTTAAACATAGAATGCCGCATACAATGTTAGGTGTTCTGGGAACTTCAAATTTTTATGTGGATATGCTTAATTATGAACAGGTAGTATCTTCAAATTATCATAGCGTGTACAGTTCTTCTTGGTGTGTTTGCTGGCCTGATAATGGCGTTGTTCATCGAACAGCGATTGCAGATTTAATTCAGATATATAATAAATACGGTGTAGGAAATGCGGTAGAATGTTCTGTTAATGCACCGCAAATTGATGTGATGGCTATTAAAACCGAAAGCGGTGTTAATTTAATTATTACCAACCGAAACCATACAGTTACCCAACTTGATTTGGGAGAAGAATACATTTTAACATCTTCTGCACAAATATATGCGGATAGTTATCGTTCTGATAGATTCTCCGGGTATGATGACATTTATTACATCGAAGATGATGAACCGAGAATAATCAGTACTTTTACACTTCCTGCAAACAGTGTGGTTGCATTGGAACTTTCAGAAACATCAGTTAATGCATTTGCGGAAATTACCGGAATTACTGACAATACCCTTCAATACAAAGTCAGTGTTCCTGCTGAGAATAATTATACGATTGCATGTGCATTGTACGAAGATAATTTTCTGGATTCAGCAATTTTAGATGAGTTTCATATTTTTGCAGGAGTCCACACTCGCGAAGTATCAGTCAGAGATATTGAAGGAAAAAGGATAAAACTTATGCTTCTTTCAGATACAAACACGTTAAAACCTTTATGTATCTTTGATTCAATACAATAAAGTTTTGGAAAGGAAAAAAATATGTTTTACAATAAAAAGCTGAAGGCGGTTTGGTTACTTTCAATTATTGTATTTATACTTTCAAATTTCGAAGCAATGGCTGAAGAAAGTAAAGTCTATAAAATGACTGTTAATGAAGATAAAATTATTAATAATTTTAGCCCGTTAATGTATGGTATAAATCAGGAGTGGAGCATAGATAATGCGTCGAACTATTATCTTAAGGAAGATTCATTAGAAACGGATCCCTTATTTATTGATTGCTATAAAGATATGATTCCGCTTGCAAGAATGGCAGGGAGTTCGTCGCAAGAGCATATCTGGAAAAATACTGTTGGTTTATTAAACGAGAGAAAAGAACAAAAATATTGGGGGATTACTGGAGTCAGCAGGTATGGAATGGTTGAATGGATAAAGAGTGTTAAAGCGGCGGATCCGGATGCAAAATTAACTTATACAGTGAATATTTTATCCGATAGTTTTGAGAATATGGCAGATGCAGTTGAATTTTTGCGTAGCGATGGAACGATAAATTATAACGGAGGAGTTAACTGGGGACAAAAACGTATTGAGTACGGTATTGAAGAACCGGTTGATATATTTACGTTTGAAATAGGAAATGAAGTTGATCTTGTCGGAATCCCGGATGTGCAAGAATATATAAGACGCTGTAAATTGGCAATTGCAGCTATACGTTCGGTAGATTCTGTTACTCCGATCAGCGTTCATGCGTGCACATCAGATGTTGCGACGCAAAGAAATTATGATACTTGGCACAGAGAGGTGTTGGAAGAGCTGGGAGATTCTATAGATATGCTGAGCTATCATAATTATTATAAAATAGATGGTGATAACAAAGTACAGGAAACCGAGGCAAGAATAGCCCAGCTGATTTCTGAAATAAAAGCAATTACCGGAGATGATAGAATTAAAGTTTATCAATCTGAGCATGCATCAAACAGAGTGAATGCTTCAACAACTGCGGGTTATGACTTTGTTATGCCGCATACGATGAAGGGAACTATTGCTACGGCTGAGTATTTTCTAAGGATGATGTGGCATCCGGAAGTGGTTGCGGCAACGTATCATTCCACGCATAGTTCATCTTGGTGTATCGCATATAGAGATGATGATGGAATAATGAAAAGAAGTGCCATAGGAGATCTTCTTAAGATGATGAAGGAATATGCTTGCGGGAATGTAGTAGAAAGCAATTTTGAAGGCTTTAAACAGTTTGAAGCGGCTAATGTTATGGGTCAGGCTTTAAAGACTGAAAAAGGCTTAAACATTGTATTGGTAAATAATAGTGATTCTGAGAATACAGTAGAGTTAGAATTTAACGGGAAATATCGACTTGAAGGATACTCTTACATTCAATCTGATGATTATAAGGCTGACAATTATATAGGTGTACATGGTATAAATGTTGATGATGTTACGGTGAATTCAGATTCTGAGATTCGGTCTTATGTAATGCCAAAATATTCTGTTACAATATTACGGCTTGAAAAAACAGAGGAGGTAAATCCATGAAAGGAGTAATTGCAGTATTTTTATCAATAATTATGCTGTTGCCTTGTATTGCAAGCGCCGAAATGATGCCGGAGCCAAATTCAATTGAAATTGAACCGTCGTATTCTGTAATGAATGCCATCACTTTGGAAAAATTAAATAAGAACAAGGAGATAACTTATACAAAAATAGATCTTAGACCTTTTGCAAATCGTGCATATGCAGATGATGTTGCTGGAGACAAAAAAGGAGGTTGGTCAGACCAGGGACCCGATAATGACATGCGGCAGTTTAAAATGTATGGGGATGTTGAAGTGTTGGGAATACCGTTTGATATTATACCTGAGGGTGAAAATAACAATAAGACAGTTGTTGGACTAAGAGGTCAAAATGATATGGGTATACCCAACAAAATTGAAATCCCCGTCAACAGCCACGCTGCCGGAATGTATATAATTCATAGCGCGCCATATGGTTCAAAAAATAAATTATGCGGACGCTACAGCTTTAAATATGCTGATGGCACATACAGCTATATGAATATAATAAGCACTAAGCAAGTAAATGATTTTTGGGGCGAGAGGGACGCAGAGTACGCAAAGTGTGTATGGATTGGTGAAAATACTTATGCTTCGCAAAACAGATCAAGAATACATCTTACGATGCTGCCTATGATTAATCCCTACCCTGAAAAGAAAATAGATAAAATTATCTTAGAAACAGAAGGTTCAAGTTCATATTTGATGATTTTGGGAATCACACTTACATCTGAAGG
Organism: uncultured Clostridia bacterium; assembly: GCA_944391635.1. Classification (GTDB taxonomy): domain Bacteria; phylum Bacillota; class Clostridia; order UBA1381; family UBA1381; genus HGM11525. Next base: position 15,285 of record CALXUL010000068.1, read on the forward strand.
ACCATATTGGCCGGACGAAAATGAGCTTAATATTGATGAAAGCGGATGGAAGGCAAGTGAAGTACGTAACTATGAAGCAGCGGCAGGAAGTGCGATTGACGTATCTTATTTGTTAGACGCTCCTGCAGGCAAACACGGTGCAGTGTTGGCACAAGATGATGAGTTTATATTTGAAGACGGTACAAGTGCAAGGTTTTGGGGAACAAACCTTGTCGGGATTGCAAATTTCCCTGATAAGTCAAATGCTGAAAAATTAGCTCAGGCGCTTGCACAAAACGGTATAAATCTTGTCAGAATGACGCAGATAGATAAATATATTTTTGGCGGTGAAAATACACTTAACATTGATAATGATAAAATGGATAATTTGTGTTATTTTATCAAATGCCTAAAAGAAAAAGGAATATATGTATATTTAACCATGACATCAGTACGTAAGCCGTTTGTCGGCGACGGGATAGCAAATATTGACGATACGGCTGACGGATATAAGATTGAAGGGTTTTATGATGAAATACTTATAAATCTACAAAAAGAGTACATATCAAAATTTCTTGGCTGGTTTAATCCATATACGGGATTAAAAATATGTCAGGATCCTTGTATTGCGATGATAGAGTTTCTTGATTCAAACAGTATGTTTGCGATAAATTCAAGAGTAAACGATGAATTTGGTATAAGCTCAGAAGAATATAAAAGTGAGTTGGACAAAAAGTTCGATAATTTTATATCTGAAAAATACAGAACAGACTATCAGCTAAAAAAAGTATGGAAAAGTGATTATGATTTTATAAGTGGTAAAGGATTGGGAGGATTGGTCTTTTATTCGGAATATGAAAATTCATTATTTTCACAACAGCATAAATATGATACAGCAGAGTTTTTGATGAAAGTACAACAGAATTATTATGATGAAATGAAAGAGCATATAAAATCAATTGGATACAGAGGTGTTACTACCTGTTCATCAAATCCCGTTAATTTTTTTACTTATGGCGATGCTTTGGCTGGTGTAACTTCTGATTTTACTGCAAAAAATGGTATTAGTTTTATAAGTCCGTCCTCAAAGGAAACAAGTTCGGTGGTTTGTGATGAAGGTCTTGGATATTTAGACGATTTTGTAAAAGCGAGGGTACAAGGCAGGCCATATGTGTTGTCAGCTTGGGGAACATCATACGCATCTCCGTTTTCAGCAGATAGTATACTTTCCACGGCAGCAATATCTGCTCAGCAGGGGTGGTCAGCTTGTCAGTATGCTTTTTTAAATGATACTCCATTTACCGACAATATAGAAGCTAATGATACTTTAACCTCGGCGGTTGATTCTGCAAGGCTTGGTTTGATGCCGGCGGCTGCAATTTTATATAACAGTTTGGAAACATTGGACGATGAAAAAGTTTTTAATATTTCAATCAAAAATACAATTGGTGAAAATGCATTTCGAGAAAACAGCAGTTTACATTTGTTTGATACAAAAGTTTCGACAGCGTTTTCTGATTCTCAAAGTGTAGAATATTTTAACCCTGAAATAAACAAGTATTCAAATGACAACTTTGTTTTCGACCCAAACGAGGGTATTTACGGAGTGAGAAATGATACAACAGAGGCTTTTGTAGGCAAACTTTCTGAATGTGAACAGCAAGAGCATATTGATATGTTTGTGGATAACGTATACAGTGCAGTTGTTTTGTCAGCTCTGGACAATAAAACTTTTGATGATGCAAATAGGTTTTTACTTACAACAGTTGCGCGAACAAGAAATGATGGAATGACATTTGATGATTGGAACAATGTACTTGTTTGGGGAACAGAAGCGCTGACAGAGCCTGTTACGGGAAAGTTTACGTTAAAAATAGGAGAATGCAGGGTCTATGCTCTTGATTTTTCGGGCAGGAGAATTGCTGAAATACCGACGATAATAAATGAGCAAGGAGATGTTACGTTCGAAGTACAGTCAGACAGTGCTGCGACATATTATGAAATCGTCAGATAGTAACATTTAATTAAGGAGAGAAAATGAAAAGAATATTATTTTACATACTTATAATATTAATGTTTTCCTGTGCGACAGCATTAGCTGATGATGGCATTGAAGTGAAAATGAATGTTGATGATTACACTATCAGTGTATCAGGAAATCTTGGAGAAAAGGCGGCATTGCAGGATGTTACATTAGTTTTGCTGAATCCTGGTTATTCATTAGATGAAATAAATTTTGAAGAAGAAAATTATCAGGATGTATTTGCTGTTTGGCAGCAGCAAGCTGCAAATTCCGGCGGCGAATTTATATTTGAATTTGGCATAAAAAACAGTGGAGAGTATACTATTATTGTTTCTGCTGCTAACGATGAAAAAATTTATTCTGTAAAAAAATATCTTGTACAGAATGGCCATTTTGAAGATATGCTTGAATCTATAAATAATAGCACCGCAGATGAGATTTATAATTTGTTAGAAAATGAGGAGCAGAGTCTTTCGCTGATTGATGATGTAAGCGCTTATTATAAACTTAAACAAGAAGATAAATTTAAGATTTGTGAATATTTGAACTCTGATGTACAATATTCAGATATTAGAATGTTTATAGCTGATTTTAATAAATATGCTATTACATCAGATATTTTGACAACTGATTCAGCTGATAGTCTATATAAATATGTTATGCCTGAAAACAAAGGTTTTTCTGATGAGGTTGAGAAAATAATAAAAGAAATTATAGATTTTGATACACAAAAAGAAGTATCTGCTATTAAAACCTTTTATGCTTTTGATGAAGCTGTACAGAAATCCATACTGCAAAAAGTTGCAGATAAAAATAAGAGTGATATAAATGAATTTTACGAAATACTGTATATTTCTGTAATAAATTATGAGTTAAGTCAAGTATATAATTGGTCAGAAGTGTTCGATATTATCACTGCAAATCAAAATCTAATAACTGGACTTGACTATACTTCATACAAAAATTGTGAAAACCGTTCTTCTATTGATAAACTGCTGATGAAAGGGAATTTTGTAAATGTTAAAGAACTTGGTGAGTTTATTAATGAAAAAATAAAGTCAAACCAAGATAGCAGTACGTCCTCAAGCTTCGGCGGAGGTAGCGGAGGCGGCAGCCCCACTGTGGTAGTGCCGTCTGTGTCGGTAGACACTGATGTAAACGATCAAATAGATGACAACAACATTGTTTTCAGTGATCTGATAGGCTATGAATGGGCAGAGAAATCAATAAATGAATTGGCGGACAGAGGAATTGTTACAGGTGATGAAACGGGTAGTTTTAAACCTGGAGATTATGTGACTCGTGAGGCTTTTGTAAAAATGCTTGTTTGTGCAATGGAGTTGAAACTTGACGGAAACTGTAATTTTGTGGATGTTGCTCAGTCTGATTGGTCATACCCTTATATTGCAGCGGCTTTTGAAGCAGGATATGTACATGGAATATCAGAAACAGAATTTGGCAAGGGAATTAACATAAGCAGAGAAGATATAGCTGTTATGGTAGCCAGAGCATTGGGAAAAGAAATAAACGAATATAAAATAGAATTTACTGATGCGGATAATATTTCTGATTATGCAGTTGGAAGTATAGGAATTCTTTGTGAAGCCGGAATAATAAACGGAATGGGAGACGGGAGTTTTGCGCCTAAACAACTATGTACAAGAGCTCAGGCAGCAGTCATAATTTACAATATGATTGAGAGCATATTATCGGCCGAGTAAAGGAGAAGTGTGGTTTATGAAAAAAATACTGGCTTGTATAATTACGTTTGCGATGATTCTTTCCTCAATATCGGCAGTTGCAGTTACAGTTGAAAACGATGATGTTTTGGCTATTGGTGAAAATGAGGTTGAATTTTTAAGTAAGCTCAGAATAGCAAATTGGTCCGCTAACGAAAAGGTTAGCCGTGCCGAATTTGTGGATGCGGTAATGCGTTGTGTTTACGGAAATGAAACAGTAGAAAGTTATGTTCCACCATCAAATGATGATAAGTTTCTTGATGTTCCGGATGATTATTGGGCAGCTGGAAGCATTGGCGAGGCAAAGCGGCTTTCTATTATCCATGGCACAGATAACAGACAGTTTGAACCAGAAGAAGAGCTGACTTATAATATGGCAGTGATAATTGCAGTTGGTGCAGTTGGTTATTCAGCATTTGTACAGCAAAATGAAGGATACCCTTATGGATATATAAGCCGAGCACAATCTTTGGGTATTTTAAAAGGCTTATCTGGAATCGGTGAGGAACTTACAAAAGGCGAAGCTGCCGTAATGCTGAAAAATCTTTTAAATGTCAAAATTCTCAGCACAAAAATAGTGTCAAATTCAATAACATACGTTATAGATGAGAGTAATCCTACATTCCTTAATACTGTTCATAATATTTATACTTTTAAGGGGATTGTTACTGCAAATGAATATACTTCTGTTGATTCATCAGACGTTGTAATGTCCGACGAAATAATGATAAAGGATGTAACAACTGGTGAAAGCGAATTGTTTGATATATCAGATAATACAGATGCCAAAAACTTGCTTGGAATGAAAACGCAGGTGTATTACAAAAATAATGACTTAAGAGAAATTATCTGGATAACACCCGACTCCAATCAGAAGATTACTGAAGTGGAGGGGAACAGTATTGTAGACGCGTCAAAAACTGACAGAGAAATTCAAATTGAAATTTTAGAAAAGATTAATAGATTTGATACAAAGGTTATGCACAAAACATTAGATTCTCAAAGGAAATTAATTTAGTACATAATGGTATATTTAGTTCTGATTTTGATAAAATTTTTCAAATTATTGATGGGCAGACGGATGAAAATATTGATAATATAAAATTATATGATGTGAATAATGATGGAGTTTATGATGTCATATTTGTAAATTCATATTACACAATGAATGTTTCGTATGTACAAAATGATGAGTATGAAATTATTATTAATGATTCACAAACCGGTAAATCGTTAGAAATAACTAAGGACGACAATACAGTATTAACTGAAGGAGAGGACAAAAAAGAATTTTCCTCTTCAATTGCGCCAGGAGATATAATATCGGTATCCGTGGGAAGAGGCGAGGTTAATATATATAATTTTAATATTTGTAATAAAGTGATTACTGATACGCCTGTAAGTAAAAATGAAAATAAAATCACCTCATCAAAAGCCGAGTATACATTATCAAATACTCTGCTTAAATCAAGAGCAATTGATCAAATGTCATTAAATAACGAATATTGTCTTATGTTTGATCACAAAGGTGTTTTAGCGGGATTTAAGGCGGTGAGCGATGAACAGCCTTTAGATAAATATTTTTATGTCTTTAGATTGAAACAAGAAGAAAATGAAGAAAATAGTTTTATTATTAAGGGAGCGACATTAAAAGGAGAAATTAAAAGCCTTACAAGCTCTGATAAATTACGAATTGATGATACAAAATTAACTTCTGATAATCTCTATTTTTACGCTGATTTAATTGAAAATAATCTTGTAGAAATAAAGATGAATGAGATTGGAGAAGTAAATAAAATAATTTTGCCATCTGATGAGCCTGTCGATAATGGTTTGTACAATGCTATTGGTATAAATAACAGCAGAGTAGATAGTTTTAAATATAAAAATGGTCCTAAAGTTTTTTATAAGGATAATGTGGGAAATGTATCAATTTCTGCAAACACTGTGATTTTAAGAGTTCCTCATGAAAATGTTGTAAATAAGGGTGCTTCTCTTGAAGATTACTGTAAAGTAGAGAGTGCTTCAAATTACATAAATGATACCAGTTATTACATAAAAGCTTTTTGCATAAATAAAAACTCAGTCTCAGCTGATATTATTATCCATTATGATAATGATGAGAATAACATAAATATGTATAGTCAAATAATGGTAGTTGGTAAATCTGATATGGTTGCAGTTAACAAGAGTGATTTAACAGCACAGAAAATAAAAGGATATTACAACGGCAAAGAATATGAGATATGCAGCGCTAATAGCAGCTTTGAAGATGAATCAGGGAAAGCAGTAAAACTAAGCGCAGGAGATATTATACAAATGGATATAGATAACTTTGGTGACTGTAAAACTGTTAAAATGCTCTATGACCATGATGCAGAATATGTAGACGTACTTTCGTCGTTCAGCACTGGTATAAGAGTTATAAGAGGCAGCGTTTATAATTGCGATAATTCGGTATTTGGTATGATTAAAAACACGTGGAAAATTGAAAAAGCTGATATAAATCCTGCTAACATCGAAATGAATTTAATACCTGGCAAAATAATTATTTATGATTCTCAGGAAAAAGTTTTATCTATGGGGCAGAAGTCAGATTTGGTTGGATATAGTAATGGAGGAGAAAATTACTCAAGAGTTGTAGTTGTAAGTAATTATAGTGTACCGACTACGGTGGTTATTTACAAATAAAAGATTAGTGACGGGGAATAGCCTATGTTTGAAAATTCTAAATGGATTGCCGCTAAAGAGCGGGAAAATGAAGATGGAAGTTATTTATTAAGAAAAACATTTGAGATAAAACATGAAGTGAAAAAGGCAATATTAAATGTTATAGGCTTGGGCTACGGAGTGTATAGTATTAACGGAAATCGAGTAACAAGTGATGTACTGACCACACCATTCACCCGATTTGATTGCAGAGTTCTTTATAATAGTTATGATGTTACATCTATGCTAAAAAAAGGCAAGAATGCGTTTGGGGCATATATTGGTAATGGATGGTATAATACTCTGGGCAGTACGTGGAATTATGAAAAATCTACTTGGCGACATCATCCCAAGCTCATAGTTCAGCTTGACATTCAATATTTTAACGGAAGCTGTGAATTGATAGTGAGTGACACTTCGTGGAAGACAAATATTGGACCGTCGGTATTTAATCACATTCGTAGCGGCGAATGTTATGATGCTAGATTAGAAATTGAAGGTTGGGATTTACCAGAATTTGATGATGACTTATGGTGTAAAGCAGTTATTTGCCGTGGAGCCGGAGGAATTATACTTCCAGCAAAATTGCCTCCGATTAGGATTATTCGTACGCTTGATGCGAAGTATCTTGGCAAAGGTATATTTGATTTTGGTGAAAATACAAGTGGTTGGGTAAAAATCCGTGTAAAAGGAGAAGCAGGGACAAGAATAAAAATTGTTTATTCAGAACGCCTTGACAGATACGGTAATATTGATAATCATCATATTTGTTCCTTTACAACCGGGTATCTAAAGCAGAGTGACGAATATATTTTAAAAGGTGGAGGTGCCGAGGAATGGGAGCCAAATTTTGTGTATCACGGCTTTAGATATGTGAAAATATCAGATATGCCTGATGATTTTCAAATTGTTGGAAGAGTAGTTCATACAGACTTAAAAACGGTTGGGGATTTTGAATGTTCTGATGATATGCTTAATAAGATACATCAGGCGACAAGACGTTCTACGCTGACCAATTTTCATAGTATACCGACAGACTGCCCCCATAGAGAGCAAAACGGCTGGACTGGTGATGCGCTTATTTCGTGTGAACAGTCATTAATGAATTTTGATATGATTAGTGCTTATAGTAAGTGGCTTGACGATTTTAAAGATGTTCAGCGTCCAAACGGACAGCTGCCGGGAATAATTCCTACTTCTAATTGGGGATATAACTGGGGAAGCGGTCCGGCTTGGGATAGCGCGTTGATATTCATTCCGTGGCATACTTACCAGCTCACAGGGGATAAATCGTTAATAGTTAAAATGTGGAATAATATGAAACTTTATATGGAGTATTTAAATTCCATGGCAGATGAACATATTGTTGATTTTGGCTTGTGTGATTGGGCGCCGCCCGAAGGCTCGGTAAAATGCCCTGTTGCAGTCACAGATACTGCTTTTTATTATGCAGATTGCTGTGTGATGGCAAAGTGTGCTGAAATAATGGGAGAGAATTCCGTTAAATATAAAACGCTTGCGGGTAATATTAAAACAGCTTATAGAGAAAGTTTTAAAAATGAAGAACTCGAAAAAAGTCAGACATTTCTTGCGTGTGGCATATATTTCGGATTATATGATGAAAAAGAAATTCCTGAAAAAGCAGTTAGACTTGCTCAGCTGGTAATTGATAATAATTACCATATTGCCTGCGGAACAATAGGCGCTAAATGTATTTTTTCCGCACTTTCGGAAAACGGGTATGCTAAAATAATCTATAAAATGATAACCAATCCCACTGCACCAAGCTATGCTTTTTGGATAAATAATGGCATGACAACTTTGTGTGAAACTTGGTCAATGGAAGCTTCATTAAATCATCATATGTTTAGTGAGGTGGATTATTGGTTTTATAAATATGTGGCTGGAATAAGGATTTTTTCTGACTCAATATTAATCAAACCTTGCATAGAGCTTGGTTTAAAAAAAGTGAAGGCAAAATATAGAGATATCGAAGTGACTATTGATGATGATAAGTTTATAGTCAAGCTTCCGAGAAGTGCTAAGGTCGTTTTGGGCAACCGAGAGTACATGGCAAATGAAGGCGTGACTACATTTATGATACCGTAGAATTTAGTATAAATATTTTGAAATTTCGTAAATGTCTTTTGATATTTACGAAATTTTATTATAACACTATTATGAGGAGTAAAAAAATGTTTGATTTTACACATAAAAAAGATGCGTTGGACAATCTTATGTCAATGAAATATATTTTTAAGGAAACTATGCCTGATATTAATTTAATAACACATCAATGCGATAAAGCTATTATACACATAATCGAAAGTGATGATTTGGATAATTCAATTAAAATGTTAAAACGTGCTGCTGACTGGTTTGATATGGATCGCCCTGCTGACAGCAAAGACCCGAGGGGCGAAGCAGACTTTATTGCCATACGAATAATTTGTGCATTATATGAACAGCAATGTTATAATAAACTACCAACAAATGTGAAGGAATCATTGAAACGGTTCTTTGTGAACCGTGATTATAAGTCAATTTATGGTTCTGAAAATCATGCGTTGATGTTTAGAGCAGCGCGTTTGCTAGCAGCACAATTTTATAATGGGGAGTATTTTGATAAATACAATTTAAGCGCGAGTGAATCTTATGCAAAAGATTTAGAATACATTAATAAATTTTTAGATTTTCGCGCAGGAAGAGGATGGGGAGAGTTTGACTCGCTTGGATATACTTTTGAGATAATGGTAATTTTATGTACTTTACATAAATATGCAAAAGATGATGAACTTAAAAATAAATGTCATATGGCCATGGATATTATAATGCTTGATATGGTTGCGGATTCTATAAATGAATTATATGCTGGTGCTCACGGCAGAAGTTATCCTGGTCCCATAATAGATAGGTTACAGGCCCCAATGACAAAATTATATAAGTACTATTTTGGCGGTAAATGGTATGATGGCAAAGAAATAGATGTTTTAAATATTTATCTGTCTGATTATTTACCGTCAAATATTGTTTATAAAGCGATATCTTATAAACAAGTTCCGTATGAAAACCGTGAAAGAAAACATTTGCATTGCTGCAGTGCGTGGACGGATGAAATACAGTGGGAAACTATCAACAAAGTTACAGGTAGTATAAATAAATATACGTATGTGTGCCGTGACTACGCTATTGGAGCCATAAACAAACAAGATGATTATCCGGAGGATTTAAAGGATGGGTGGTACGCCCATCATCAGCAGCACGAATGGGAACTTACATTGCCCGGCGGAGGTGAACATAAAATATTTACCCATCATAGATTTGTTGCAGATAAGCATGAAATTAATAATCGCTGGACAGGGGATTGCTTATGTTCTTGCGGGAAATTTTACTCTAATAAGAATACGGTTGTGGCTATGTATAATATTGAAAGAAAAGACGTCCAGATGGTTATAAACGCCTTTGTTCCTATTGATATATTTAAAACAAGAATATTTGACGACAGGTACTTATTTTTAGAATACTCAAACCTTTATATATCATTGTATTTTGATAATGGATATCAGGTCAATCAAAAGGATGAATTTAAAAATAGAGAGCTTGTAAGTTATGGGGAACAAAATGCCATTGTTTTGAGGGTAGAATATAAGAATCAATATTCATCTCTTGAAGAATTTTCGGACACTATAAAGATGCTTCCGTTTGAATTTGACAGAAAGAGCAAGAAAATTATATTTGATAATATTATTTTATCAAAAAACGGAAACAGTGAAAATGGAATCGAAAATATTTATCCATATCCCAAAACTTACGATTGCCCGTTTATGAATTCTGAATGGGATAGCAAGGTGATAAATGTTACAGCGTGTGGAGATTCTGTTGTATATGATTTTATAAATAATAAAATGATTGGTGAGGAGAATATTAGTGAAATTTAATGAATCATTGGCATCGGTTATTAATGACCCAACGGAAGCAATAGAAAAAATTGTTGATAATATGATAAAATACCGACCAGAGGAAGATGTTGTATATAGACCCTACAGGAAAAATGAAATTTATTCGGATTTGCCTATCGTGGGTCCAAGGAAAATTGATTTAAAAAAGCTATATCCGCAGGCTAAAAAGGGCAATGTGGTGTATGTTTCTACAATTCTTGAGTCATGTTCGGATTATGAGGCTAAAATTAATTTTGAAGTATTTCCAAGAGTGGTTTTTTGCGGCGAAATGATATTTGATACACAAAATGAATGCTGCCAAGGTAATTCTCATAGTTGTAAAATTAATTTAAGAAAAGGAGAGAATCCCATACTTTTTATGGTTAGATGTGTAAGTGATGAGAATTTTGAATTTCAGTTTATGCCTTCGGTGAAGTATTATCGCATGTGGGCTAAATATTATTTATTGCATGTACGTGCTACCTCTCCGATTAAAGAATACGCGCATGAGGATGGAGTCGGGATTTCAAAGCTTTATGAAACCGAGCAGGAATTTGATGGAGAATATGTCTATCCGACAGTTGAGAAGAACCATAACTTAATAGATTTTTATAAAATATTTCCAAATGAAAGCGGAGTTTGTGCATATGCGGTGACATATGCACGATATAATACAACTTTAAAAATAAAAACTGATTGTTTATATAAGGTGTTGGTTAACGGTAAAACTTATGACAACAATATTGTAACACTTCAGAAGAATGACTGCGTTGTTGTGAAAGTTATAAAAGGTAGCAGCTGGAGTTTTGAGTTTGAGGGGGATATTTATATTCCATTTCTTAAATCATCACGTGGTGGGGGAGATAAATGGCTGACTATAGGTACATATGGAAAAGATGATTGCTTAAAACAAAAATTTGCACCTGAGTATGAGATACAGTTTACAAGACCATATACGGATTATAACGGTAATAAGATATTTTGGAAGCTTTCAGGAAAAAACGATTATATCAGACCATATCTTGATACATATTTTTTTGGACAATGGTTTTACGCACTTATGGTCGGAAACTTCGGTTTGTTAAAGGCATCAGAAGTATTAGATAATGAAAAATACAAGGACTATTTTGTAAAAAGTACAAAGATCATGGCAATGTATTTTGAGTATATGAGATATGAGCGTGATTTTTTTGGTCAATCGACTTTTCTTGAGCTGGGCACAGCACTTTATGATCTCGATTCGGTGGGGACAATAGGAACAAATATGTGTGAGCTTTATAATTATCTCCCTGATAGCGATGTGCTGTACTGTATAGAAATTCTTGAACAAACAGCTAAAGAAAATATTCCTCGCTTTGAAGATGGTACATATTGCAGACAAAAAGATATGTGGGCGGACGATATGTATATGAGTTGCCCGTTTCTTGTAAGATTGCCAAAAATAAAAGGTGAGAGAAGCTATTATGAAGAAGCTGTAAGACAGATAATGGGGTTCAAAAAAAGATTGTGGATGGAGGAAGAAAAAATATTTTCACACATTTATTTTATTGACACGCAGGTCCCTAATAATATACCTTGGGGGAGAGGAAATGGGTGGATATTTATGGCGCTCTCGGATGCATTGGAGAATATTCCTCAGGATGTTAAAGGATATAATGAAATTATGAAATTATACCAAGAGTTTGCAAAAGGAATATCAGCGCTTCAGGATAAAAGCGGGTTGTGGCATCAAGTTATGAACAGAAAAGATTCTTATCAGGAAACTTCTTGTTCCGGAATGTTTATGCTTGGAATGTGCCGGGGTGTTTTGAATGGCTGGCTTAATGATAGTTATATTAAAAATATTATTAAAGCATACAATGCAATTATATCTGAAAAAATAAGTGCTGACGGAAATATATTTGATGTTTGTATGGGCTCAAGCAATTCTATGCATGTGGAATATTACCTAAATCTTGGCACTGTAGATAATGATGACCATGGGACAGGAGTAATTTTGGCTGCAATTTCAGAAATGATTAAATTATACAAAAGTAAGAAAATGTTGTAGTCGTTAATAGGGCAGTAGAGCAGGTAATTTGGAATATTTTAATTCAGATTGCCTGTTTTATAGCACGTTTAATTTCTTATAATTTTCGAATTGGGAGTTATAGAAGAAACTATTTGTTAATTCAGTCCTGTAAAAAAAGTTGAAAGTTGTTTACGGAGAGGACGGGCAGTATTACGATGTGGACGGCATTTAAGCCAGTATGAAATGCAGCAAGAAGTTGACGTAATGTTTCATTTGGCACAAAATCATATAATTCGTATAGATCATCCATAAAGCTCAGTCCGTTTTCCTAAATAACTCGACTTAAATAACTATCTATATGGGCCACATAATCACCTCCATTCCCAATCTTTCTGTACATTTCGTCATCTGCAAAACCTTACCTTTGCGAACAAAGTCTCTACGTATATTTTTTGTTGGAGTCTTGCAGGATTTCAAAAACAGAATCACTTCTAAAACCGAAAGCAGCACCCAAGTCATCAGCAATCAGCGAATATGACAAATCGTTGAAACTCACTTTAGGGAAATCTCGCAAGAAAGAAATTTTGCCTTTATTTATTTCCTTGTGTGCATAAGGGATCCCATATTTTTCAATATATTCTTTGTATTTATCTCCGTCAAAAGCAACAACAGTATC
>CALXUL010000069.1 GCA_944391635.1 uncultured Clostridia bacterium
TAATGTTGTTTTCGGAGGTTATTATGGAGTATTTGGAAAAATATAAACTCTGGCTTGAAAAAGCCGACAGTACTACTTGTGAAGAGCTTGGAAAAATGAGCGATGAGGAAATTAAAGGCTGTTTTGAGCGGGATATGGAATTTGGAACCGGAGGTATCCGCGGAATAATCGGGGCGGGCACTAACAGGCTTAATATTTATACTATCCGGCGTGCAACAAAAGGCTTTGCCGATTATATTCTTGACCATCCGGGTGCAGCTTCCAAAGGTGTGGTTATTGCCCATGATAACCGCAGGATGTCAGATGTGTTTGCGAAAAATACCGCAGGAGTGCTTGCGGCTATGGGAATAAAGGTTTTTTTGTTTCCGGTTTTGCATACGACCCCGCAGCTATCCTTTGCGGTACGTTATTTTGGCGCATTCGGCGGAGTTGTTATAACCGCGTCGCATAACCCGCCTGAATATAACGGATATAAGCTGTATGATGAGACAGGCTGTCAGCTTGTACCGCAGTTTACTGACCGTGTTATTGAATATATAAACCGTGTGGATGATGTTTTCAAAATAGACTGCCAAATGGATTCGCCGCTTATTTGCTTTGTGGGAGATGATGTAGATAAGGCATATTATGACAGTGTGTGCGGAATATGTTCGGATTCTGATTTGGATAAGAGTTTTAAAATAGTTTATTCTCCGCAGCACGGGACCGGGGCTGTGCCTGTGGTACATATGCTAAAGAGGCTTGGATATGATGTGTATCCGGTTAAGGAACAAATGATACCTGACCCTGAATTTTCAAATACTAAAAACCCAAACCCGGAAAGCGCAGAGGCTTTTGAACTTCCTATTTCGTATGCGGAAGAAATAGACGCGGATTTGGTTATTGTGACCGACCCGGACTGTGACCGACTGGGTACTGCGGTTAAAACCGAGAACGGATTTGTACGGCTTACGGGCAACCAGAGCGGGGCTATTATTTTTGAATATATTCTGAAACGTAAAAAGGAAAAGGCGGAGTTAAAAGATAATCTTGTGATGATAAGTACAATTGTTACCTCGGATTTGGGTGACAGGATCGCCGCAAAATACGGGGTAGGTGTAGAAAAGACTCTTACCGGGTTTAAATTTATCGGCGAGAGAATACATGAGCATGAGCTTTTAAAGGATGCAGAATTTGTATTTGGATATGAGGAAAGCTATGGGTGCCTTATTGGGGACTTTGTTCGTGATAAGGACGGCGTTCAGGCAAGCGTTATGCTCTGTGAGGCGGCGGCGTACTATAAAAAAATGGGATTAAATCTTGTTGATGTAATGGGAAATATATATAGGGATTACGGATATACACTTGATTTTCTCCAATCTGTTACTCTTCCGGGAAGAGAAGGCAGTGACAAGATTCAAAATATAATGCGTGGGCTGAGAGAAGAGTTGCCGGAGGAAATCGGCGGGATAAAGGTGAAAGATGTCGAGGATTATTTGATGCCGGAGAAAACAGGTATACCTAAGTCTAATGTATTAAAGCTGTTTTTGGAGGATGGGAGCTGGATTGCCGTAAGACCGTCCGGTACCGAGCCTAAATGTAAATTCTATTACAGTGTTTTTGCAAAGGATAACACAGAGGCAGAGTCAAAGCTTTCGCAATATAAGAAGTATTTTGAAAGCATTTTGTAAAATATTATTAAAAAATCAGAAAGTAACCGAATTGACAATATTTGCAAAGTATTATATAATATTTTTAATAAAATATTAGGAGGAAAATAAAATGTATTTATCAATATAAAAGTTTTTATGTGTGCTGCTTGGATTGATAATGATATTTGGAGTTACACCGGTGGTGTTGGCAGCGGATGAGGGAGAGATTACTGTCTGGCTGGATGGAGAAATGTTTGATTTTGATGTGCCTCCAGTGATTGAGGAGGGCAGAACGCTGGTACCTATGCGTGTTATTTTTGAGGCGCTGGGTGCAAAAGTCGATTGGCAGCAGGATACATATACGGCAGTTGCTGTAAAAGGTGATACAAAAATTGAAATAACGGTTGATAATACAGTTATGTATAAAAATGAATCCGAAATTGTATTGGATGTGCCGGCAAGACTCATAGATGACCGCACATTGGTTCCGGTTCGGGCAGTATCAGAAAGTTTTAATGCTAAGGTTGATTGGCAGGCTGATAGCAAAAAGGTAATAATTACAGCGCTGAATGAAGAAAAAAATACCGATAATATAGGTAATACCGAACCTGGAGAAACAGAAAATATTCTTTTGTCATCAGAGGATATGCAGAAATTAAAGGATGAATATGATAACTCGCTTCGTTATGGTTTTGAGCAGAGTGGTTTATTTGATGCTGTTATGGCAGACGCAAAGCCTGCTGAAAAAATCCTCTCGCAAAGTGATGAAATGAAGAATCTGGTTTTTGACACCTGGAATATGAATGTTATAGAGTATATAATCCGCATTCAGGCTGAATCGAACTCGGAGTATATTTTAAGTGTAGATATGGGCTATGACGATTTGTTGAGTATGTACATGAATATTGTAAAGGAAGCGGGTCTGGAAGCGCATGATTATTTTGATGTGTCGTATGAAACACTGTCGGACGGGAGTGTTATGTTGCTTGTAACGTTTAATAATACCGATACTTTGCTTGCTTGTAAGTATATAGGTGTTGTATCCACGCCAGAACAGCAAATACGTTATTTTACTGCAGAAACTGACGAACTCCTTCCGGATAATTTGCTTTTCTGCGAAGTAATGGCAGATAGTAGGAGCACGTTGGGATTGATGGGTCTTGAAAAAGAATTTTTTACAACAATGGCAGAAACAATATTAAACTCTTAATCGTATGATGAATTGATAAAATAGAGGCAAGATAAAATCTTACCTCTATTTTTTTGGGATATTTAAAATAGTTGAGTATTAAGCTATTTTAAGATAAAACTATTGGTAAATAGTATAGCTATGAAGAGAATACATTAAGAGCAAACTATACAGGGAATATTTCTACTGCATTTATAAAGTATGATATTTCTGAAATAGAAAAGGAAAAGCTTGAAAATGCAACCTTGCGTCTTTATGCAAAAGGTTTCGGAAACCCGTCGGTGCCAAGCACGGTAAGGACAGTCAAGATACGCAGCAATCCGGTGACGGACTGGGATGATGGTATAAGTGCGTCTGAGATGAAATAAATAGGCTTGTGGGATTTAAGTACCTTGCCAAGTGATAATATATTATCATCTAAGCAAATAAAAAATACAGACACAATGAATGTATATTACGAGTTTGATGTTACAGAGGCGATAGCTAAGGCTGAGGACGGATATATAACATTGCAGATAATAATAGATGAGCCGGCAAAAAGCGTACAGGTCGTTTTGTTTGACAGTAAGGAAGGAACCTATAAGCCGCAGCTTGTTTTAAATATGGAATAGATACTTGTAGATTTGGAGCAATAAAAAAATTACAAGGAGAATACGTATTATGAAAAAAATTAGTATTAAAAGAATCGTAAGCTTTTGTTTAGCTCTGACAATTAGCGCTATACTGCCGGCAGTGACATATGCGCAGGCAGAAATAATGCTTGACGAGAATTATGATATTACCGGCAATCCGCTTGAAGGCTGGACGCCGGTAACCCAGACAGAAGCGGATATTATCAATAATCTTGACGGTAACAACAAACCGGTTAGTAATTATGCTTTTTTGCCGGTAATAAAAAATGTAAATGGGAATATGATGCTTAATTTTCCGTTTAGCTGGAAACCAATGAGAACATCGGCTTTTAAACTGTTATCGGCGCCATCTTATTCAGAGGTACGTATCTGTGGGGCTTGATGTATCATGTGATAATTCATTGTTTAAAGCTGCACTGCTGCTGCTTGATTCAAACGGTAATATAGCATCTGAGGTAATGCTCGGTGATTCTGACGGAAATTATAAGTACGGGGTAAAGGTAATGGATCCTGGAAGCGGTAATGACTCGGGTACGGGGTCAAGAACGCAGGAAAGTATAAACGGTTTTACCTGGCAGGGAAATGCGAATAAGGTTTTCAGGATTGAAGTGTTGTTAGATATGGAAGAAAAAACACAGACAGTCAGCATTAAGAATTATGACGGGGATTTAATTGCACAAGTGGAAAATGCGCCGCTTTATGATTCTGCGGCAGGGGATATAAACAAAATAATTATCTCTAATATTTATACGTATAATTCATCCGCATCTGCGCAGGGAAATTTATATATAGATAATCTTCAGGTTAAACAGAGCGAAACAATAGAAAATACCGGCGATGAGGATTTTGAAGATGAGTTTGACATGAGCCTTGTGGATGGAAACCGTCTTGATATTTTGTACGAAGACTTTTCGAGCGAAGAAAGTATAGACGGTTGGGAACAGGTAGACAGCACGCTTTTGCGGGCGAGATATGGAATAACAACCGGTAGCGCTGATGATTGTTCGTACATGCCGGAAGTTGTAGACGGCGAGCTTAATTTTGCGTTTTGCTGGAATCCAAGGCGCAGACCATCTGCTGTAAAACGGCTTGAATCCCCTGTAAAAGGAATAGTGAACGTAGAGTTTGATGTTAAAACAACAGTAGAATCATTTTTTGCCCCGGTGGAAATCAGGAGCAATGATAACCGTATTTTGTCTAAAATAATATTAAATGAAACAGATACAACATATAAAGACTGTATTAAGGTAATAAGTCCGCTATCGGATACAAAAACTCATCCGGGACTGGACGGATTTAGCTGGAAGGGATATGGCAATAAAACAATAAGAATACGTGCAGTATTAAACTCAAATACCAAAACACAAAGCGTATATGTTATAGATGCGCAAACAAATGAATTACTTGCTTATACAGAAAATGTGCCATTCTTTGAATCAAGCGGTTCCTGTGCGGTTGGTGAGATTTTAATAAGCGATTTATACATGAATGGTTCGGGCTCAACCTGGAGCGGAAACCTTATGATAGATAATCTTCATATATAAAACTAAATATGATGTAAGTCTGCCTGAGATAAAGAAGGCTGATGGATCTGAACTTATTCAGCTTATCCCCGGGGATACAATAATGTCCTCTGCTAAGGTACAAACCGATAAAGATGTTATAAATACAGCGGTATTGTACACAGCGCTATTTAAGAGTGACGGAGCGCTTGAAAAGCTTGTGGCTTGTGATGACGGAAGTTTAAGAACTGAGATGCAGCTGCCGGATGATGTTAAAGGAAAATATGTAAAGTCGATGGTATGGTTTGGAATGGAACCTTTGGCAGGTGCTAAGAAATTTGGCGGAGAAAAATTGCTTAAACTATCAAATCTGTTTACCGAAAATATGGTTTTACAGAGAGATAAGGTTCATACTATATGGGGTAAGGGTACAATAGGAGAGCCGGTAGAGGTCAGAATATATAATGATTCCGAAAGCACCTCTGGCACGGCGGTTGTTGACGATAACGCTGATTGGAGCGTTGACCTGCCGCCCTTGCCTGCGGGAGGACCGTATACCTTGGAAGCTGTCTGCGATGGAGAGATGGTAGAGGTAGGACAGATATATGTCGGAGATGTATTCGTATTGGCAGGCCAGTCGAATATGGAGGTGACATATAATAAAAGCATAGAACAGAGACATAGCGCTATGGATGTACCGCCTGCGGTTGTTGATGATAATATTAAACATTTCACAGTGCGTACAGTAGGTGCGTCCGAGCCTGCGTATGATGTACCTTACCGCGATGAAAATGAACAGTGGATGACACTATCTGAGGAAAACAATAAAGATATTTCAACTATTGGAGTTTATTTTGCAAAGGCTTTGTTGGAAAATGAACCGGATGTACCGATTGGCTTAATTTCTGTTGCATGGGGCGGCACGACAATAGGCAGATGGATGCGTGAAGGTACTGCTGACATTTATAATACGCATATAGCACCTATTTTGAAATATAATATAGCGGCTATTTTGTGGTATCAGGGAGAATCAAATCAGTATGACAGCACTGCATATATGCAGAATTTTCCCAAATTGATTGATGATTACAGGATGCAGTGGGGCGAGGAAGATTTGCCGTTTTATTATGTACAGCTTGCGCGTTATACGGGTAATGATTTTACACAGATACGAGATGTTCAGCTAAGAACGCTTAAAAGTGTTGAAAATCCGGTTAATATAGGTATGGTGGCAACTCTTGATACCGACAAAAACACTTACGAAAATATTCATCCGCTCGGAAAAGACATAATTGGGCAAAGACTGGCACTTTCCTATAAAAGGGATATATTAGGAAAGGATATCGTTTGCTCAGGTCCGATTTATAAGAGTACCGGATTTTAATAATTGCTGGTAAAGTCGGTACGCACGGTTGCTGTCCTGAAGCCTTGCCCAGGCATTAAGCCTGTGAGCCATTGCCCAGCCGGTAGATTCATCACCGCGCAAATTTAGTGTAGCTTTTGCTGCATCCATCCAGGCGGGTGTTGAAGCATTTATTGAAGTACCCGGATAAAGCCCTACAAGCTGGGAAATATGTCTGTGATTATATTCACCTATTTCGCCGTAGTAATCTTCTTCTCGGTATTCCTTCACCTGCCCTGAGTAGCCCACTAAAACAGGGTCTAAAAGGTTTATCTGTTCTCTTATCGTATCAAGAACCGCATCATTTTTGCCTAAAAGCTCTGCGGCTTTTAATGTATCATTGTTATTTTCCCAAATCATCTGCTGGTCAAAGGCACATCTGATGGTCTGGTAGTAGGTTCCGTTCTCCACCTGTTCAGGTGAGGCTGAGTTGGTAGTAAGATATTTGCCGTCAATCGGTTCTACTACTTTTGTCAAAAGCTTTGCCATACTCGACAGTGCAGGATAGGTTATGTTTTCAAGAATATCCTCATTTCTTGTAAAATCATAATAATCCCAGAATAGTTTTGTAGTAAGTCCGCCTGTGCCGGGACCGGAATGGCTTTCCGGGGCTGAAATACTGTAAGGATATGCGGCAGTTCCGATAATCCAGCCGTTTTCGCCGGCAGTATCGCTGTAAGAGGCAGGATGATATGTATTTATATAGTCATCTGCAAGAAGCTGTGCTGCTTCGCGGTATGCCATGTTATAGTCTGCATATGATTCAAACATTTCGGACAGGTTGGTAGTAAATGCCGGCCAGTAGTTCATCTGCACATTAATGTTGTGCCAATATCCGCCCGACCATGGAGTCTGGTCATACATGCTCCAAGTGCCCTGTAGATTTGCAGGAAGAGTACCGGGTCTTGAGGAGGATATTAACAAATATCTGCCGTATTGGAAATAAAGTTCTTCTAAATACCGGTCGTATGTCCCCTGCTGGTAATTTTTAAGAAGTTCATCAGTGGTTATTTCAGGTACGCTGCCGCCTAAATCAAGGTTTACACGGTTAAAGTATTTTTGATAGTCTGCAATATGCGTATTTTTTACTTCCTGATAGTCTTTTTGACTTACATCGGATATTATTTTAGTTACCTTATCGTGAGGATGCGGATAAGGTTCAAGCTTTTTCAGTCTGTCAGGCTCGGTAAAGACGCGGCTTTCAAGCTGGTAGTTTGTGCCGACGGCGATATAAATAACGGCGCTGTCAGCCTCTGTTACGGTGATATAGCCGTTATCGCCGTTTTCATTTCCAAAGGTCAGCGTACCGCCGGTTGGGATTACTTTATACTGTCCCTCAAACTGGATGTTATAGTAGTTCAAAACGCCGGACAGGGTAATAGTATCACCGTTTGCAATAACAGTACCTTCGCGTCCGCCTCCGTCACCGGGGCTGTTGCCGTAGTCTCTTTCATAGGGAATAGTAGGTCTTAGAGTAAAGGAAAGCGCACCCGGTTCAGAAGCATTTAAATAAATTGCCATAACCTTATCGGGATAGCTTGTAAAATACTCACGGTAATATGTTATATTGTTGTAATCATATTCAACTGTTGAAATCCCGTCATTTAGTGATAATGCACGTTTGTATGATGAGGGCGAGTTGTGACCGAAATCAATATAGGTTTCGGAAAAACTTGTAAGCCCGCCCATTTCACGCGGGTTAACCATGCTGTTTTCGGTAATTTGAAGACGCTCGGTATCAGTTCTTCCGAAAACATTGACGCCCATATACCCGTTGCCAAGAGGCAGTGACCATTGCTCCCAGCCGGAATCGGAGTCCGGCGCCGGTTCGTCATACCAAAGAGAAAGTACTTTTTGCTCGTCGGCTAAAGACGATATGCCAAGTGTTTCAGGCAATGCAGCCGCGCCCGCAGATATTTGGCTTATCATCACCAATGCAACCAAGAGAGAAAAAAACTTTTTTTCATTTGATTTCCTCCTCAGAATAAAAAAATTATATAAGGAAAATACCTGATTTATCATATTAAAAATAGCATAATAGACAATAAGTGTCAATTATAAAAGTGCTGATTTGGGAAAAATGACAAAGAATTAAGAAAAAAGACAAGTGATTTAAGAAGAAATGGACTGATATAAAATGAGTGTAAAAAAACTGTCCCAAATAAGTGAACAGCACCAGTTTGTACTGTTTGCACAAGCTGGTGCTGTTTATAAGTTTAGGACGAGGTGGATATTTTAGTTAAATAAAACAGAATTTACAACCGATAATAGATATTCCTGTTTTCCGCTTTCAGGTTTAGGGCAGGATGCGGATTTTTCTGCATATGCAGACAGTTCATCAAGCGTTGCGTCGCCTGAGAGGATTTTTTTGCCGATATCTGACTCAAAGCTTGAGTATTTGTTTTTTACAAATTCATCAATCCTGCCGTCAGAAATGAGTTCTGCAGCTTTTATAAGTCCAAGCGCAAAGGTATCCATTCCCAATATGAAGGAAAGGAACATGTCCTCGTGGGTATTGCTGGGACGACGTGTTTTTGCATCAAAGTTAAATCCGCCGGTAAGTCCGCCTGCTTTTAATACTTCATACATACACATTGTAGCGCTGTATACATCGGAAGGGAACTCATCGGTATCCCAACCGAGAAGATAGTCGCCCTGGTTTGCATCAATTGAACCGAGCATACCGTTTATGGCTGAAATCCTCAGTTCATGCTCAAAGGTATGACCGGCAAGAGTCGCGTGGTTAGCCTCGATATTTAACTTAAAGTCTTTATCAAGACCATATTGTCTCAAAAACCCAATAGCTGTTGCCGCATCAAAATCATATTGATGCTTCATTGGCTCTTTTGGCTTCGGCTCAATATAGAAGTCGCCTTCAAAACCGATTTTTCGTCCGTATGCAACTGCCATTTTCATCAGGCGTGCTATATTTTCCTGCTCAAACTTAACGTCGGTGTTAAGGAGCGTTTCATAGCCTTCGCGCCCGCCCCAGAAAACATAGCCTTTTGCGCCTAATTTAACTGACACATCCAGGGCTTTCTTTATTTGTGCTGCGGCAAAGCAGAATACATCGGCAGAATTTGTGCTGCCGGCGCCGTTCATAAAACGCGGGTTTGAAAACATATTTGCTGTGCCCCATAAGCATTTAATGTTTGTTTCTTTCATTTTAACAAGAATGTAATCGCTTATTTCATCAAGACGGCGGTTGGTTTCATTTATATCATCAGCCTCGGGAACAAGGTCTACATCATGGAAACAGAAATATTCAATGCCAAGCTTTTGCATAAATTCAAAGCCTGCGTCTACCTTTGCTTTTGCATGTTCCATTGTGCCGGGTGTTGCGCCGAAGGATTTATCTGCGGTATCGCGGCCGAACATATCGGTGCCTGCCGCGCACAGATTATGCCACCATGCCATTGCAAAAGGCAGGTGTTCTTTCATTTTTTTGCCCAAGATTACTCTTTCTGGGTCATAAAACTTAAATGCAAACGGATTTTTGCTGTCCTTGCCCTCATATTTTACAGAGGGAATATTAGGGAAATATGTGTTCATATTGTTTACTCCTTTTCAAAAGTTATTTTTAATTGTTCGCCTTTTTTAATAAATACTTTTTTAAATCCACACAGGTTTTTGTGAGGTATATATTCAAATTTCAAAACCGAATAGAAAGTATCATAATCACCGGCGTTTTTAAGTTCAACAGTATTTTCATCAAGCCAGTTTTCTTCAATTTCAGAATATGTAAGCCCATAACCAAACTCATAAACCGGAGTGCCTTTATAGAATTTATATGTTCTGTTTTCCATTGAATAGTCAGTAAAATCAGGCAGGTCATCGCAGCTTTCATAGAAGGTTACCGGAAGTCTGCCGCTTGGCGAAACTTTGCCGAAGATTATATCGGCAACTGCTCTGCCGCCCATTGCGCCCGGATAGAAGCATTGGAGAATAGCATCACATTCTTCCTTTTGCCTTGAAAGATTAAGACAGCTTCCGCTAATATTTATAAATATCACCGGTTTATTAAGGGCAATAATTCTGTTATAGAGATTTTTCTGAGATTGCGGGAACTCCAAATCAAGCTTGTCACCGCTGTTAAATGCGTTGTATGCATCGCCCTCTTCGCCTTCGAGAGAGGCATCAAGCCCCATACACATAATTATAACGTCAGAGTGTTTTGCTGCAATTTCCGCCTCTTTTTCGCTGGTACATATAGTATGTCTGCTGTTTGGCTTTTCAAAAATATCACAGCCCTTAGCATACATTACGTCTGTTTGCTCTAAAAGCCCCTGCAAAACTGTGTAATACCTTGATGGTCTGCCGTTGTAATTGCCAAGGAGCGATTCAATTGAATCAGCGTTAGGACCGATAACGGCAATTTTTGTGCCCTTCTTTAATGGAAGTATACCGTTATTTTTGAGCATAACAATGCTTTCAGATGCCATTTGATAGTTAAGTTCCTGATGCTTTTTACATTCTACAACTTCATATGGGATATTGTCATATTCACAGTCATCATCAAACATTCCGAGTCTGAACCTTGCTTCAAATAGCATTTCGACAGCAGTTGTAATTGTTTCTTCTGAAATAAGCCCTTCTTTTACAGAATCCACAAGCCATGCATAAGCGTTGCCGCAGTTTAGCTGGCAACCGTTTTTTACGGCTAATGCCGCGCTTTCTGCTTCATTTTTTGTGAGCTTATGGTTATGGCTGATGTCATAGATTGCGCCGCAGTCGGATACAACATATCCGTCAAAACCAAACTCATCCCTTAAAATATCACAAAGCAGGGTTTTGCTTGCACAGCAAGCCTCGCCGTTAGTTCGGTTGTATGCGCCCATAACCGCCGAAGGGTGAGCATTTTTTATGCAGTATTCAAATGCCCAAAGGTAGGTTTCATATAAATCTTTTTTGTTTACAACCGCATTAAAACCGTGACGCTCTTTTTCGGGACCGCTATGTACAGCATAATGCTTTATTGTAGCATCCAGCTTGCGATATTTTCCATCTCCCTGAAGCCCCTTTATAAATGCGACGCCCATTCTGCCTGTAAGATATGGGTCTTCACCGTAGGTTTCATGACCCCTGCCCCATCTTGGGTCACGAAAAATATTTATATTGGGAGACCAATAGGTAAGCCCCTGATAAATGTCGGTTTCGCCGTAATTTTTATATTCGTTATACTGACCTCGCGCCTCGTCTGAGATTGCGCATGCAACCTTGTACATAAGATCGGTATTAAAGCTTGCAGCCATACCGATTGCCTGTGGAAATACACTTGCGCGCCCTGCTCTTGCAACACCGTGAAGACATTCATTCCACCAGTTGTATGCCGGGATATTAAGCCTTTCGATGGCTGGCGATTCATATGTCATCTGTGAAATCTTTTCGTCCAAAGTCATCTGTGATACGAGCTCCTGTGCCCGCTCTTTAAAGCTTTTACTGCTCATTAAATTCACCTCTTAATTTTTTTATATAATTCTTTTACCGCGGGGTAGATATTTTGGAACCTTTTATATTTTTCGTCATAAAGCTTGCAAAGCTGATTATCAGGATCGATTGTGGCTTTAATTTTTATTCCGGTATTATTTTGTATGCCCTCGTTTCCTGAGGCTGCCATAGCAAGCAGTGCCGAACCATAATCGGGTCCGGTTTCCTTTTGAGGAATCTCGAGTGTTATATTAAGGACGTTAGCGAGGATTTTAAGCCACAGCATAGATTTTGCCCCGCCGCCGCAGACTGTGCTGCTTTTTATGTTAATGCCTGCCTTTCGCGCAACCTCAATATTATCACGTATAGCAAATGCCACGCCCTCTAATACGGCAAGAAGCATATCCTGGCGTTTTGTGTTCGGACGAAGCCCTATAAAAAGCCCTGTAGCATCGGTATCATTTATCGGGCTTCGCTCTCCCATAAGATAGGGAAGAAAGAAAACGTCAGTATTTGCAAGCATTTCGTCAGTTATCTTTTCCTGCTCAAGGCTGTAGTTTTCGGTATTTAAAATTTCGTCGCAGAACCATTTGTTGCAGGATGCCGCAGAAAGGATACATCCCAATAAATGATAAGCGCCGTCAGCATGGCAGAAACTGTGCAGGGCATTGTTTTCATCAACCGAGAAGTTTGATGATGAAATAAAGATTGTGCCTGACGTGCCAAGTGAGATATTACAGCGTCCGTCGCCTGTGGTGCCCGTGCCGATTGCCGCTCCTGCATTATCACCTGCCCCTGCCGCAACTACAGTTGATGCGCAAAGCCCGAGTTTATCGGCTATCTCAGGAAGAAGTGTGCCTACCGGGTCATAGCTTTCAAAAAGTTTTGGCATCTGTTCGGGTTTTACACCGCAGATTTTCAGCATATCCTCTGACCATCGCTTATTTTTCACATCAAGCATAAGCGTTCCCGAAGCGTCGGAATAGTCGGTTGAATGTACTCCGGTAAGCCGGTAATTTATGTAGTCTTTCGGGAGCATTATCTTTGAAATTTTGTCAAAGTTATCTTTTTCGTTATTAATAAGCCAAAGCAGCTTTGGAGCGGTAAAGCCGGCAAATGCAATATTTGCGGTAAGCTCGGTAAGCTTTTTCTTCCCGATTTGAGTGTTAAGATATTCAGTTTCTCTGCCGGTACGGTTATCATTCCATAAAATAGCAGGTCTTATAACATTATCGTCTTTATCAAGGATTACAAGCCCGTGCATCTGCCCGGCAACGCCGATTGCCGAAATAAGGCTTTTATCAAAACCTCGGGTTAGTTCGTCTATTCCGTCGGCAAAAGCCTCCCACCAGTCAGATGGGTTTTGCTCCGACCATCCCGGATGCGGATATGATACATCATAGGCTTTTGTGGTCGAGCTGATAATATTCCTGTTGCTGTCGGTAAGTACCAGTTTCAGCGCAGACGTGCCCAGGTCGGCGCCGATAAAATATTTCATAGTTACCCTCCTTTAGCGGACATTTATTTATTTTTATTCTATCATATAACAGTTGACAAATCTGGCAAAAAAGGATATAATTTATAGACAAAATTTGTTATTTGGAGTGCTATGGTATGTTTTACGAATTTAAGCATTTCGGAGTGTCGGAGCATTTTTGCAGGGAGTATGGAAGAAACTTTAATTTTTCTGCACACATACACCATTGTTTTGAGCTCATAATAGTTGTAAAAGGCGAGATGGAGGTAAGCGTTGACGGCATAAAATATATAATTGGCGCTGATGAAGCGGTATTGGTTTTTCCAAATCAGATACACTCTTTAAAAAGCCGCAGCTGTGAGCATATACTTTTTATTTTTTCGCCGGAACTCGTAAAGGCATTTTCCTCTAAGCACACAAATAAAATACCCCAAGATAATAAATTCGTTGTTAGCCAGTATTTGCTAAAAAGCTTAAAAGAACTTTATGAGGACAGTACCATAATAAAGAAAAAAGGCGCGCTGTATTCGGTATGTGCGGAATTTGATGAAAACAGGGTATATAACGAAAAGGAAACTGACAGCAGAAACCTGCTATATAATATATTTGAGTTTGTGGAGAAGAACTATAAAAGCGACTGTTCGCTTGAAAAGCTGGCAAAGGAAACAGCATACAGTTATTCATATTTATCGCATTATTTCAAGAATATTGTAGGAATATCTTTTAACGCTTATGTAAATCAATATCGCATAAGTAAGGCGTGCTATATTTTAAGCAATGACGATACTTATATACTAAACTGTGCCTTAGAGTGCGGATATACATCGCTTAGGAGTTTTAACAGAAATTTTAAGATGTGTATTGGTATGACGCCTCAGCAGTACCGTGATAAGGATAAAAAATAAAATGGTTGTTTTTTATTTGTCTGGGTATACTATCTTTATTATAAAATGAAAGAAGTGGGAAGATGAGCGAACCGTTAAAGGAAAAATACGGGCTGTTTACGGCCATTGCAATGGTAGTCGGAATAGTAATGGGAAGCGGGGTCTTTTTTAAGGCAGAAAAAATTCTTAGCGCAACGGGTGGCAACCTGCCGCTTGGAATTCTTGCATGGGCAATCGGAGGTCTGATTATGGTCGCCTGCGCGTATGTCTTTTCGGTTATGGCAGGCAAATATTCATATGTAAACGGAGTTGTAGATTATGCCGAAGTGGCATTAGGCAAAAAATACGGATATATGGTCGGCTGGTTTATGAGTACAATATATTACCCCACTCTTGCGGGAGTATTATCCTGGATAAGCGCAAGGTATGTTTGTGTGCTTTTTGGGCTTAATACCCAAGGTCAGGCAGCTATGGTGCTTAGTATGATATTCTTGCTGGGAAGCTATACTGTAAACTCGCTTGCCCCGATGCTTGCGGGGAAAATTCAGGTGGCAGCGACTGTTATAAAAATAATACCTCTCATTTTAATGGCGGTTGTGGGTACTATTGTGGGACTAAGTAACGGGCTTATGGTAGAGAATTTTACTACGGTAGTAGAAACTGTTCCGACGGGAAAGGCATTATTTACAGCAGTGGTTGCAGCGGCTTTTGCGTATGAGGGCTGGATTATTGCAACATCTATTAATGCAGAGCTTAAAAATGCAAAACGTAATCTTCCGCTTGCTTTAACAGCAGGAACACTGATGATTGTTGCAATTTATATTCTTTATTATATAGGACTTTCGGGTGGCGTTTCAAATGCTGTTATGATGGAAGGCGGAGAAGAGGGAATACGGGTAGCATTTGAGGCAGTGTTTACAAAAGCCGGGTCAACGGCGCTGTTTGTATTTATAATCATATCATGTCTTGGCACACTAAACGGTTTGATGCTTGCTTGTGTGCGTGGCGTATATTCTTTAGCGGTGCGCGGTCAAGGTCCTGCGCC
>CALXUL010000070.1 GCA_944391635.1 uncultured Clostridia bacterium
TTATGGAAAGGCACTCTTGATAAATTTAATTCTGCAAGAAACAAGAAAAGAAATATAAATGAAAATTACATAGAAGAATGTGCTGAAAATCAAATTATTGCTTCTAAAAAAATAGATTTCAGTGAAAAAACTTATCAATTTAGCAGTGAGAAAATTTTAGAAGATGAACTTACAATGCGAATTGAGGGTGGACAGCCTGTATTTGGGAAAAAATTAAAAATATATAGAAGAAAAGGCGAATACGGAAGACAATACATATTTGAAGAGGGTAGACTTGACCTATTGACAGAAGATGAAAATGGTGATTTGTATATTATAGAGCTGAAGAAGGACAGTGGATATGATGACGCATATAAGCAGACTGTTGAGTATATTGACTGGTTCACAAAACATAAGGCACAAGACAACCGGAAAGTGTACGGAATAATTTGTCTTAATAATCCGACGGAGGCTTTGATAGAATCTGTAAAAAATGATGACAGAATAAGACTTTTTGAATATCAGATATCTTATAATGAAATATCTTGATATATACTTATTATTTGTGTGGTTAGTGAAAATCTCAAAGTATGACTCATCTCCACCATTTACATATTATCGTTTAGGTTTGTGGCTTACAATTTTGGGGAATTAGCTCAGCTGGGAGAGCGCGTGGTTCGCAATCACGAGGCCAGGGGTTCGATCCCCCTATTCTCCACCATATAGCGCAAAAACTGCACTGTTAAAAATGCCTGCTTTTCGGCAGGCATTTTTAATTAATTTGTTGTTTTTAAATGTATCTGAAAAACTGAGTACAAATGTTAACACGCATTTATGATTTATCAAAATATGTTATTTGCATGATTTTTATCTTTGCGGTGGTAAAGGGAGGAGGATATTTATGAAATACGCTGTTGTTTATGAAACAAGGACTGGCAATACTAAAATGCTATCCGAATGTATAAGGGACTGTCTGCCGCAGGCAGAGCTTATATATTTTGGCCCGCCGGATGATAGAGCAATGTGTGCGGATCTTTTTTTTGTGGGTTTTTGGACTAATAAAGGAACGTGCTGTTTTGAAATAGAACAATTTTTGAATAAATTGATGAATAAGAAGGTTTTTTTATTTGGCACAGCGGGTTTTGGGGCATCTGAGTTATATTTTAAAAAGATTGCTGAAAGGGCAGAGCAAAATTTGCCGCCTTCAAATATTCTTCTTGGTTGGTATCTTTGCCAGGGGAAAATGCCTATTGCAGTACGTGAAAGGTATGAGGAAATGGCAAAGACTGACCCTCATAAGGCAAAACCAATGCTTGATAACTTTGATAAAGCTCTTACTCATCCGGATAGTCTTGATTTAAAAAACTTGCAAAAAGAGGTTCGTAATATATTAAATAAATTCGGGGAATAAGACTTTAGGTAAATATGTTTAAGAATAAATTTATGCATTTTTAGGTAATAATTAGTGTTTGTTTTTTGGGGGATAATATAGTATAATAATATCAGTTTAAGTATAAGAGGTAGAAATGAAATTAATATTAAGTGATAAGTATTTAGACATAACGTTAAATAATGATGATATTAAAATAATTGATTTATCATCTCTGAAAATCCATAACTGTACCGGATGTTTTGGATGTTGGACAAAAACTCCTGGCAAATGCGTAATTCGGGATGATGCCACAAAAGTTTATCCATATATTGCGAAAAGTGACAGAGTGATTTATGTTAGCCGCATTAAATACGGCGGCTATGATACTGTTATGAAAACTATGCTCGAACGTGCAATTCCGATTCAAACGGCTTTTATTCGTTTGCATAAGGGAGAAACACATCATATTCAGCGTGATGTTGCATTAAAAAAAGCAATAATTATTGCATACGGCAATATAAGTGATGAAGAAAAAGATGTATTTAAAAGTCTAATTAAACGTAATTCATATAATATGAATTTTGAAAGTTATAAAATAATTTTTGCAAATGAATCTGAAATAGAAGAAGTGGTAAAAAAAGAGGTAAACAAATGGGAAAAGTGATGATATTAAACGCAAGCCCCAGAGCTGTAAAATCAAATTCAAAATGCTATGCACAGATATTTTCAAAGTACTGTAAGATTGATGCAGAATATTTCAACGTATCTAAAACAAATCATAATGAGCTTTGTGAAAAGATTGAACAGTTTTCGGATATATTATTTGTTTTTCCTCTTTATGCTGATTCAATACCGGTTACTTTGCTTAATTTTTTAAAAACACTTGAGACAAAACCACAAACCAAAAAACCAGTAATTTCGGTTATTATTAATTGTGGATTTATAGAACCGCAGCAAAATGATATTGCTATTAAAATAATAAGCATATTTTGTAAACAAAATGGGTATACGTTAGGCTCAGTATTAAAGATAGGAAGCGGTGAAGCAATTTTGCAGACACCGTTTAAATTTCTTGTGGAATTAAAGATTAAAAAGTTTTCTTCATCAATTGTAAAAAGGAAGTATCGGGTTTTTCAAACTACTATGCCATTATCAAAAAAGATGTTTATTAAAGCGTCAACAAAGTATTGGACAGATTACGGTAAAAGAAATGGGGTTACAAAAGAACAGATGATGACAATGGAAATAGAAGACTGAATCTGGATATGTTTTCAATAATGAAAAGTCAGGTTAAAAGTATTTAATAAAACAAAAATATCTGCCAGCCGATAACGGCTGGCAGATTTCATTTACACCAATAGTTATCCCTACGATGATATGGATAAAGCATGGTCATTACATTTTCTTAAGAAATTTTTCGTGCGCTTTGCGAAGTTCTTCAGCTTTTTCCTCTGGAGCTGTGGGGTTACAATGTGCCCATGCACCGGTTTCTGAGGAAGCGTTAAATTTCTGTTTATCAGCCGAACGCATTGGCGGATAGAACGCGATGTGGAAATGATGCAGACTTTCATCCATATCAGTATTTACCGGGTTCTGGTACATACACATCATATACGGGAACGCATAATCAAACAAACTGTCAAGGGTACCTGCAGCCTCTTTTAATGTATGGGCAAGTGAAGTTTTTTCCTTATCAGTCATTTGTGACAGGTTTTGCACGTGACGTTTTGCAGCAATGTATATGCCATACGGATATTCGCAGAAAAACGGCAGGAACACAACAAAATCGTCATTTTCAAATATAATTCTCTTTTTAGCGTTGACTTCATCCTCAATCATATCGCACATCAAGCAATGTCCTGTTTTTTCTTTATGCTCACGGAATGCGTCACATTCAAGCTCGATTTTTTTGGGGATAACAGAGTATCCGTAAATCTGACCGTGTGGATGCGGCATTGTAACTCCGACTACTGCGCCGCGGTTTTCAAAAATAAATACATACTTTATCTTTTCATCTTTGGAAATTTCGACAAACCGTTCGCACCATAAATCCACGAGCTCGCGGATGTGTTCTGCCGGAAGCTCGGGAAGCGTTACGGTATGTTCGGGCGAATAGAGTATTACTTCACATTTGCCGTAGTTTGGTTTGGTTTTGTAAATACGTGTTTCAACATCGTCGGGTACCGGCGGATTCTGTGAAAGCGCCGGAAAATCGTTGTCATATTTATAAACGGTAAAATGCTCCGGCACCTTTCCCGAACCCGGACAGAACGGACACCAGTCTTTCGGCATCTGAGGACGGTTCTGGCGGTTTGAAGCAATCATTACCCAGTCTTTTATAAGCGGATTCCAACGTAATTCAGCCATTTTTTTGTTCCTCCTTGTATTTTTCCTTCATATTATTTTATAACGTATGACGCAAAATGTCAATTGTTAAATCTGTACTAAAAAAAATTTTAAAAACTATGCCACAATATATTGTGTTATTGGAAAATTCGTGGTAAAATAGTAGTTATACACAAGATAATGTGTCAATCATATTTCAAAAATATTAAAATAATCAAAATATTGAAAGCTTTTCTTACAAATCTGAAATTTTTGTAACACAAATTAAAAAAAAGTATTATTTTTTTAATAAAAAAGCTTGCAATTTTCATTCCCATGGTGTACAATTGGGAGTGAAAGGGTACGAATGGGGGCGTTTGGGTAGAAAAAGGGAAAAGGGGTTCTCGAAATGCCCAAACTTAGAAAGCATCCTTTCAGACAAAGAATGATGTTATGAAAGGATGGTGTTTTACGGTGGCAGGTTTTGTCGGAAGTTATCCGTGCAGGCTCGATGAGCGCGGAAGATTTGTTTTGCCGGCTAAACTGCGCGAAAAAATGCCGGGCACCATACATATAACAAGATCTTTGGTAGACGATTGCTTGTTGCTTTACACCGAGGACGAATGGAAAGTCCTTGAAGAACAGGTACGCGAGCTGCCGACTACTACAAACCGTGCGGCAAAGAATTTTGTACAGGTTGTATTCGGACAAGCAGCGGAATGTGAAGTGGACAAGCAGGGAAGAGTCGGGCTTACATCTTATTTGATGCAGGCAGCAGGTCTTGATCGTGACATTATTCTTGTAGGCATTGGGTCTAAAATGGAAATCTGGGATGCGAAGAAATATGAAACGAATCTTTCAGAGCTTGATTTTGACGAAATTTTAAACGGGATTTCGCAGTTTGGGCTTAATATATAAGGAGCGTTTGCAGATGGAATTTTCGCATGTTTCCGTTCTTCTAAATGAAACGGTGGATGCGTTAAGAGTTAAAGACTACGGGATATATGTAGATGGAACTCTTGGCGGAGGCGGACATTCAGAGGAGATTTTAAAAAGAACAGGCTCTAGTCGTCTTATCGGAATTGACCGCGACAGTGAGGCAATAAACGCTGCAAAAAAACGCCTTGCGGCATACAGCGGCAGGACAACTTTTTTAAACGGTAATTTTGCTGATGTAAAAAAGCTGTTGACGAAAGCCGGTGTCCAGAAAATAGACGGAGCGGTTCTTGATTTGGGAGTGTCGTCTTATCAGCTTGATAATCCTGAACGCGGGTTCAGCTATATGCATGATGCGCCGCTGGATATGAGAATGGACAGAAGTAATGGACTTAGTGCATATGATGTGGTTAATACTTATGAAAAAGATCGGCTTTTAAGTGTTTTTTATCGTTACGGCGAGGAAAAATGGTCGAAGCGGATTGTAGAATTTATTGATAAACGGCGCAGACAAACGCCGATAAAAACAACCGGAGAGCTGGTAGAAATAATTGCCGCGGCTGTGCCTGCCGGGGCAAGGGAAAAAGGCTCGCATCCGGCAAAAAGGGTATTTCAGGCGATTCGTATCGAAGTAAACGGTGAGCTTGAGATTTTAAAAAATGCTATTTGCGATTTTGTGTCCTTCCTTAATATAGGCGGACGTTTGGCGGTCATAACCTTTCACTCGCTGGAAGATAGGATAGTCAAGCAATGCTTTAATGAGCTGGCGGCGGGCTGTACCTGCCCAAGGGATTTTCCTGTATGTGTCTGTGGAAAGCAGCCTGCCGTCAAAATAATTACAAAAAAACCGGTTGTGCCGTCCGGGAAGGAACAAACTGATAACCCGCGCTCTAAGAGTGCGAAGCTCCGCGTTGCGGAGAAGATATAATTTTGATAAGGGGGATTACACGGTGGGATACGGTAATCTGGCATATGCGTGGGAAGATGACAGATACGAAAATGAAATTAAGGCAAAAAGGCAGAAGATTCGTGCCGAACAGAAGAAAAAACTCGCGCATAACAGGGTTCTTGTTGTATGTTACGTTATGATGATAATTTTGTCTGCAATATTTATGATTGCAAAAAATGTTGCGGAATATGAAAGTGAATTGGAGATAAAGAGTCTTCAGTCTCAGCTGGCTGAATTAGAAAGCTATACAAGCCAGAAAATATTTGAATTGGAAGAAAATATTGATTTGACAACGGTTGAGCAGGAGGCAACTAACAGGCTTGGTATGCAAAGACCGACTAAGGATCAGACGGTTTATGTGAATATCAAACAGGAAGATGTATGCGAGTTGACCGCTGATGAGGTTGAGAGCGTAAAAAACCGCGTCGCTAATGCTGCTGAGGGTATTAAGCAGAATGTACTTGGAATTTTTAGCTTGAAATAAAAACATATTATTAAATACAAAAACATAGAATTTATTGATTGGGAACCAGATTTGTCGGGTATTGATAAATTTTTGTTTTTCGGCAAAGTGGCTTGCGCCATCCCTAACGGATGGCGCAATACTTGCTTTAAAGGAAAAATTTGTCAATAAAGCAAGGAGCAATAATAATGGCATTTATATTAAATGGTATAAAAAAACGTTCGCTGATTATTTTAGGGTTATTTGTGGTTGTGTTAATTGCGCTTGTATTTAGGATAGCATACTGGCAGATATTTCGCGGCCCAGAACTTCGCGCGCGCGCAGAGTCTCAGCAGACTGCCAAGACTAATGTTACCGCGAGCCGGGGTACTATATATGACCGTAATGGTAAAGCACTTGCAGAAAGTTCTTCGGTAAATACAGTTATATGCAATCCCCAGCAGATAAAAAAAGATCAGGCAGCGGAGATTGTAAGCACGCAGCTATCAAAGATTTTGGGGCTTACATACGAAGAAGTCTATGAAAAAGCAACAAAAACCAACCAGTATCAAACCATAAAAAAGAGAATAAGTGTTGAAGAAACACAACAGATACAAAGCATTAAAAACGGCGATATGGGCGACGACATGAAAGAAAAATTCAGCGGGGTATATTTTGAAACTGATTCAAAAAGGTATTATTCTTTCAATATTGCACCGCATATTATCGGGTTTACAGGCTATGATAACAACGGGCTTCAGGGCATAGAAAAAACCTTTGATGACGCCTTGACTGGTCGTGCTGGAAGCGTTTTGTCGGCAAGGACAGCATCGGGAACCGAGATGGAATACCAGTATGAAGAACGTGAAGATGCTCAAAAAGGCGCTGATGTGGTACTTACGATTGACGAAACCATACAGCATTATCT
Organism: uncultured Clostridia bacterium; assembly: GCA_944391635.1. Lineage (GTDB taxonomy): Bacteria > Bacillota > Clostridia > UBA1381 > UBA1381 > HGM11525. The sequence goes on from CALXUL010000070.1 coordinate 6,932, forward strand.
TGAAAAATACCTTGAAGCGGCAGTTAAGGAGAATGCGCTAAAAGAGGGTGCGGCTGGGATTATTATGAATCCTAAGACGGGGGAAGTATATGCAATGGCGACAAAACCCGATTTTAACCTTAATGACCCGTATAATATTGAACAGTTCAGGAATCAGGCGTATGGCTTGGATCAGCAGCCGGACTTTGAGTATCTCGACTCAGAGGATGAGGAAAAGAGGAGCGAGTCGGTCGCAGCAATGCGTAACAAGATGTGGAGAAACAAGGCAATTTCTGATACCTATGAGCCGGGGTCCACATTTAAAATTCTGACAGCGGCAATGGCTCTTGAAGAGAATGTTGTATCTTTAGATACTCAATTTTATTGTCCCGGATTTAAACAGGTGGCTGACCGTAAGATAAAATGCC
>CALXUL010000071.1 GCA_944391635.1 uncultured Clostridia bacterium
AAAAAAGGCAGAATAGAGGGACTTAAAATTGCTATTGTCGGCGATATTCTCCATTCAAGAGTGGTACGAAGCAATATCTATGCTATGAAAACTTTGGGAGCGGAAGTTTGTGTCGGCGGGCCGTCGACATTGCTTGCTCCGGGGCTTGAAAAACTGGGTGTAAAGGTTTTTAAGAGCGTACAGGAAGCGATGATTGACGCTGATGTTGTTATGTGCTTAAGAATCCAGCTTGAAAGACAAAAAAGCGGTCTCTTTCCGAGTTTGGGTGAATACAACAGATTTTTCGGCGTTGATTCAAGACGCATGCGCTTTGCAAAGGATGATGCTATTATTCTGCATCCAGGTCCTGTAAACCGCGGCGTGGAACTTTCAAGCGAAGCGATTGATGGGGATCAAAGCTGTATAAATGAACAGGTGACAAACGGTGTTGCTGTTAGAATGAGTGTTATGGACTGGCTGCTTAATTGAGAAACGGAGGAAAATTAATGAAGCTTTTAATAAAAGGCGGTCATGTGGTTGACCCTAAAAATAATATTGACTCTGTGATGGATATATATATAGATAAGGGAGTTATAAGCGAGGTTGGAGAAAATATAGAGCTTGATGACCTTGAAGAAGTTGAAACCATTGATGCGCGCGGGAAATATGTTACTCCGGGGCTGGTAGACATGCATGTGCACTTGCGGGACCCCGGGTTTACCAAAAAAGAAGATATAGAAACCGGTACAAAAAGTGCAGCGATGGGCGGAGTAACATCAGTTGCTTGTATGCCAAATACAAACCCTGTATGCGACAGCGAGGCAGTAATTGAATATATAAAATCAAAGGCAAAACAGGTGGGTGTCGTTAATGTATACCCAATCGGAGCCATCACAAAAGGTTTAAAAGGTGAAGAACTTGCTGAGATAGGTAAATTTAAATTTGCAGGCGTTGTAGGAATATCGGATGATGGCAAGCCTGTTGAAAATGCGGCTTTGATGAAGCATGCACTTGAATATGCAGATATGTTTGATGTTACTGTAATCTCACATTGTGAAGAAATGAGTCTTGCTGAAGGCTCAATGAACGATGGCGAGGTTGCGACAGAACTTGGTTTAAAGGGAATAAGCACTGCATGTGAAGAAGTAATGGCAACGCGTGACATAATTCTTGCTGAAACTACTTCAACAGCTGTGCATATAGCACACGTCAGCGCAAAAGGCACGGTTGAGGCTATAAGAAATGCCAAAAAGCGCGGTGTAAGAGTTACGTGCGAAACCTGTCCGCATTATTTTACTCTTACTGATGATGCCGTAAGAGACTATAATACAAACGCTAAAATGAACCCGCCTCTAAGAAGCAGGGAGGATGTGGATGCAATTATTGAAGGGCTTAGGGACGGCACTATAGATGCTATCGCAACCGACCACGCACCACATCATATTGATGATAAAAATTGTGAATTCGATGATGCACTAAACGGAATTATTGGTCTTGAAACGTCTTTAGGGCTTTCGGTCAAATATCTTGTAAAAACCGGAGTTTTATCTATTAGCGAACTTATTAAAAAAATGGCTCTTAATCCGGCAAATATTCTTGGTCTTAATAAAGGCAGTTTGACTGTTAACACACCTGCTGATGTCATAATATTTGACCCGGATAAAGAATACACTGTTGATGTGTCATCTTTTATGTCAAAAAGCAGAAATTCACCGTTTGACGGTTATATATTATGTGCAAAACCCGAATACACAATAGTAGGGGGTAAAATAATTGTAAATCAGGGGGAATTGGTTTAAATGTCGATAGATGTATTAGTTTCAAAAATTAAAGAAAAAAAGAATCCATCAGTTGCTGGACTTGACCCAAAACTCGAATATGTTCCGGAGTTTATAAGGGAAAAGGTTTTTTCTGAATTGGGAAAAAATCTTTGTGCGGCAGGAGAGGCTTTGTGGCAATTTAACAAAGCTTTGATTGATGCGCTTTATGATATTGTGCCTGCCGTAAAGCCGCAGTCAGCTTTTTATGAAATGTATGGCTTACCCGGCGAGGAGGCGCTTAAGAAAACAGTAGATTATGCAAAAAGCAAGGGGCTTTACGTAATTCTTGATGTTAAGCGAAATGATATTGGTTCTACTGCACAGGCATATTCTTCGGCATATCTTGGTCGTGTGGATATTGCCGGAGAAGAAGCAGAGGCATTAAACGTTGATTCAGTAACTGTAAATCCGTATTTGGGAACTGACGGAGTTTTGCCGTTTATAAATGATTGTGTAAAATATAATAAATCCATTTTTACTCTTGTTAAGACTTCTAATCCTTCATCAGGTGAATTGCAGGATCTTATTTGCGAGGACGGAAAAAGAATCTATGAAAAAGTAGCAGAGTTAGTTAATAAGTGGGGAGAAAACACCGTAGGCACAAGCGGTTATACTGCTGTCGGAGCTGTTGTAGGTGCAACATATCCTGAACAATCTGTAATTTTACGAAAACTTATGCCAAAATCATATTTTCTTGTACCTGGATACGGAGCACAGGGCGGCGGAGCAAAAGATGTTGTAAACTGCTTTAACTCTGATGGATTAGGCGCTATTATTAATTCGTCAAGAGGGATTATGTGCGCATATAAGAAAAGTGAAAGACCTATTGAAGAGTTTGCTCTTGCAGCAAGAGATGAGGCAATAAGAATGCGCGATGAGCTTTGCTCTGTCCTGTAATTTCAAGGGGGGTCATATTTTATGAAAAAAAATTATTTATGCCGTCTTGAAAAAAAGAGTGAACTTATACCAGGAATATTTGATTTTACAGTCTATGCGCCCGAGATTTCGCATACAGCTTCCTGTGGTCAATTTCTGCATATCCTGTGTTCTGATAAAGTGTTTTTAAGACGTCCAATCAGTATTTGTGATGTATATGGTGATTTTGTAAGATTTATCTTTGAAGTAAAAGGCGACGGCACAAAAGAGTTGTCATTTAAGAAGGTTGGGGATAACATTGATATAATGGGACCTTTAGGCAACAGTTTTATTGAGGGAGAATATAAAAATCCAGTAGTTATCGGCGGAGGTATCGGCATATTCCCATTATTTATGCTTACAAAGAAACTTGAAAATCCAACAGTATTCCTTGGCTTTAGAGATAAAAGCAGAATAGTTATACAGGATGAATTTTCAGCTATTGCTAAGACATATATTGCAACGGATAACGGAAGCTACGGCTATGACGGATTTGCAGCGGATATGCTTAAAGAGTATTTAAGAGAAAATGATTGCGGAATAATCTATTCCTGTGGACCGGCACCCATGTTAAAAGCAATAAAAACCATTTCGGAACAGGCTGATATACCCTGCCGCGTATCTCTTGAACAGAGAATGGGGTGCGGTATAGGAGCGTGTCTTGTATGCAGCTGCGAAACGATTTTTACGGGTGTTAATAAGTATAAAAGGGTATGTAAAGATGGTCCTGTATTCTGGTCAAGTGAGGTTATTTTATAATGAACACTAAAATTAATTTTTGTGGAATAGACTTTAAAAATCCGGTTGTTACTGCATCAGGAACATTTGGATTTGGCAGTGAATACGGTGAATATACTGAACTTTCTAAATTCGGAGGTTATGCGGTAAAAGGGCTTACCAGGCACGAGCGCTCCGGGAATCCGCCGATTAGAATCGCTGAAACACCTTCAGGAATTTTAAACAGCGTTGGTCTTCAAAATCCAGGCGTGGAAGTTTTCTGTTCGGATATTATGCCTGAACTTTCTAAAATTGATTCCAACGTAATTGTTAACATGTCAGGAAATACTGTATCTGAGTATTGCGAAATGGCAGAACTTATATCACAAACTGATGCTGCGATTATTGAAATGAATGTTTCATGTCCTAATGTAAAAAAGGGCGGTCTTGCCTTTGGTACTGACCCATCGACAGTAGAGGAGCTAACAAAAGAGGTAAAAAAGTATTGTAAAAAACCACTTGTTGTAAAACTTTCTCCTAATGTTACGTCGATTTCTGACATTGCAAAAGCAGCAGAATCTGGCGGCGCAGATGGTATTTCTCTTATAAATACATTGCTTGGTATGGTTATTGATGTTGACACAAGAAAGCCGGTGCTTGCAAATAATACAGGCGGTCTTTCAGGTCCATGTGTAAGACCAGTTGCTGTTCGTATGGTATATGAAGCAAGTAAAGCAGTATCAATTCCTGTAATCGGTATGGGCGGCGTAATGTCGGGAAAGGATGTAATTGAGTTTATGCTTGCAGGCGCGTCTTTAGTTGCACTTGGAACAGGACTTTTTGTTAATCCTATGCTTGCTGATGAAGTTCTTGAATATATAAATAATTATATGTCTAAATATAAAATTGAAAATTTAAAGGATATAATAGGAACAGTTACAATGAATTAGTTTCCCTCAGACAAAGCCTGAAAAATTTCGGGGTTTGTCTGTTTTTTGCTGATTTAGTAAATATATTTTTGAAAGGAAGGCTAAAATTATGTACATAGTAGCATTAAACGGAAGTCACAATAAAAACGGAGATACTGCATATTTGCTCAATACTGTACTTGAAGAATGCAGAAAAGAAGGTGCTGAATGTGAACTTATAAGTATTCACGATGCAATAAACAGCGCAAGAATACCATTTTGCACTGCCTGCCAGACTCCGTGTCAAAAAGCTTGTTACAAGGGCACAATGCTTGATGAAACTTTTGATAAGGTCGCACGTGCGGATTTTGTTATATTTGGTTCGCCTGTTTATTTTGGCTCAATGAGCGCACAAATGAAAGCATTTTTTGATAAAACACGCGCTCAGCGCTCTGCTAAAGCATGGCTTGGAAAGCCGATGGCTGCGGTTTCAGTTGGGGCAACAAAATATGGCGGTCAGGAGCGAACAATTGACCATATACAAAGCGCTGCATTGGTATCAGGTATGCAGATAATTGGTAACGGCAGTGAGCTTGGTATGGGACATTTTGGCGTGTCTGCACAAAAGCCGGCAAAAGATGATGAATATGCAAATAAACAGTGTATCAGTCTTGCCAAAGCCATCATTAACTACCTTAAAAAGGTATAAATTTACTCTACTTGGCAATATTAGTGTTATATTAAAAAAAATTTCGGGAATTTAAAGGATTTCGGTAAATGATGTCGAATATTTAATAGTAAAGGGGTGAAGAATAATTGCCGAGATATAGCGACCAGCTGATTAATGAAGTAATAAGCGAGAATGATATTGTCGATTATGTCTCGCAATTTGTCCGATTAAAATCAAATGGGCGTGATTACGTAGGATTATGCCCATTTCATAAAGAAAAAAGCCCCTCTTTTCATGTCAGTCGCGACAAACAGGTTTTTCACTGTTTCGGATGCGGAGCAGGCGGCGGACTAATGCAATTTGTTATGAGAATAGAAGGACTTGATTTTACCGAGGCTTTAAAACTTCTTGCTGACAGAGCCGGAATTGTTCTGCCTGAGGAAGGTGATATACGTGATGATAAAAAATATCGACAAAAACAAAGGATTTTTGAAATTAATAAAATAGCTGCGAGATTCTTTTATGATGTTCTTACTAAAACCGATGAAGGTAAGGTCGGACTATCCTATCTTTACAAGCGTGGTATAACACCGAAAACAATTATTTCATACGGACTTGGCTATGCCCCCCAATCATATGATGCACTTCTTGGTGCTATGAGAAAAAAGGGATACAGCGACAATGAACTTGCAGATGCAGGGGTGATTGTTAAGCATGATTCTAAGGTATATGACAGATTTAATGGCAGGGTAATGTTCCCGATAATTGACCTTAGAGGTAATGTGCTTGGTTTTGGCGGAAGGATTATTTCAGATTCGCCTTTGCCAAGTGGGAAAAAGCCTGCTAAATATCTGAATACCTCAAATACGCCTGTTTTTGATAAGGGAAGAAATTTATTTTCTCTTAATCTTGCAAAAAAATCTAATGAGCGCAGAATGATTCTTTGCGAAGGGTATATGGATGTTATATCAGTGTATCAAGCTGGTATACCGAATATAGTTGCAACATTGGGTACAGCTTTTACAGAAAATCAGGCAAAACTTTTGTCTAAGTACTGCGATGAAATACTTTTATGTTATGATAGCGACGACGCCGGAAAAGCTGCAACAAGGCGTGCTATTGAAATAATTAATTCTATCGGTGCAAAAGCTCGTGTAATAGAAATGAAGGATGCAAAAGATCCTGACGAGTATATTAGGACTAACGGAGCGCAGATGTTTAAGAATCTTATGGATGAAGCACCCTCATCAAGTGAGTATTTAATTAAAAACGCAAGGAAGAATTTTAACCTTGATAGTGAAGACGGGAAAATCGGCTATGTTTCAAAAGCGGTTGAATCGTTGGTTAATATCCGCGATAGCATAGAAGTTGACGCATACATAAAGAAGATTGCCAAAGAAAGTGAGATAAGCGTTGATGCGATATATGCTGAATATAAAAAGAAGGTTGCCGTACAAAAAACATATAACAATGCGCCTATAAGGAAAGTACCTGCTCCGGCACCTACTCAGATAAAAAAGCCTGCCGCAACGAGGCTTGAAGCTGCAGAATTAAGGCTTTTGGGGCTTTGCCTTTCGGATAAAAAGATATGCAGGAAAGTGTCAAACGAAATACCTGCAGAGGAATATATGACCGATATACTGCAAAAGATTGCAGCATGGATATATGAAAAATGGGAGCAAGATGAGCAGCCCGATGCTGGCACGCTTATCAACACAATGCCGCCAGAAGAAGCTGAAACGGCATCACAAATACTTTGTATCGATGATCAGTATGACAGCAAAGAAAACGCTGCAGAACAGCTGATATTGAGTATAAAAAAAGATAAAATTGAGCTTTTGCTCGCGGGGGAAACCAATCCCGCTAAAATAGCAGAATTAATAAAAATGCGGGACAAGCTTGGGAGGAAATGATTATGTCAGATTTGGAAGCTAAGAAAAGTACTGTTAAAATGCTGTTGGAACGTGGCAAAAAGAACGGTGTTCTTACCAGGATTGAAGTTTCAAAGGCATTAGAGGAATTTGAAATTACGCCTGAAGAGATTGAAACTGTCTATGATATTTTTGAAAAGGAAGGCATTGAGGTTGTTGATGACCTTGATAAGGAACTTGAAGAAATAGAGGTTTCTAAAGAGGAACTGGAGGATTTATCTGTTCCTGAAGGTATTAATATTGATGACCATGTAAAAATGTATTTAAAAGAAATCGGCAAAGTTAACCTACTTGACCCCGTACAAGAAAATGACCTTGCGCAGAGAATGGCAGATGGTGATGAAGCTGCCAAGAAAAAGCTCGTTGAAGCGAATTTAAGACTTGTTGTAAGCATTGCAAAAAGATATGTTGGCAGAGGAATGCTTTTTTTGGACCTTATACAAGAAGGTAATCTCGGTCTTATAAAAGCTGTGGACAAGTTTGACTATACTAAAGGTTTTAAATTCAGCACATATGCTACTTGGTGGATAAGACAAGCTATTACCAGAGCTATTGCAGATCAGGCAAGGACAATCAGAATACCTGTTCATATGGTAGAGACGATTAATAAACTCGTTAGAGTATCACGTCAGCTTGTACAGGAGCTTGGAAGAGAGCCGACTCCGGAAGAACTTGCACGAGAGCTTGGAATGTCAGTTGAAAAGGTGCGAGAAATTTCAAAAATCTCACAGGAGCCGGTATCCCTCGAAACGCCTATCGGCGAGGAAGAAGACAGTCATCTTGGTGATTTTATTCCGGATGATGATGCCTCTGCACCGTCTGAGGCTGCAAGCTTTGTATTGTTAAAAGAACAACTGGTTGATGTGCTTAAACCTCTTACACCACGCGAGGAAAAAGTTTTGAAATTAAGATTTGGACTTGACGACGGACGCCAGCGCACGCTTGAAGAAGTCGGCAAAGAATTTAATGTCACACGCGAAAGAATTAGACAGATTGAAGCAAAAGCTTTGCGTAAGCTGC
>CALXUL010000072.1 GCA_944391635.1 uncultured Clostridia bacterium
TTTATTTCTGAAAGCTGAGGTGTTTTTTAATGGCTCATAAAAAAGGTATGGGAAGCACCAAAAACGGTCGTGACAGCGAATCCAAACGTCTTGGCGTAAAGCGCGCTGACGGACAGATGGTTTCTGCAGGCAGTATTTTGGTAAGACAGAGAGGCACAAAGATTCATCCGGGTAATAATGTTGGTATAGGCAGCGATGATACACTTTTCGCAAAAATCGACGGTAAGGTTAGATTTGAGAGAAAAGGCCGGGATAAGAAACAGTGTAGTGTTTACTCTGCATAAATTTGCTTATAAAGGACGACTTTTGGAGAACTCTGTTTCTCTGGGAGTCGTTTTTTTGTAGTTTTGATAGTTTTTTATATTATTTTTAGAAAATTATAAAAAATATCTTCACATTTGGAGAATAATGTAGTATAATATATTTTGTAGTTTTGGGTTTTATGTAAAACCCGGTAGTATGGCGAAAGCAAAAAACAAAAAAACATGTAGCATGGAAGGATGGTAGAAATGTATTTGGTTCAAACACAGGTGGTTACGATTATAGCGTTGGTGCTATTTGCGGCAGCTATGATTGGAATCGGATTTTACAGCTGGCACAAGACTCAGACGATTGAGGGATTTTTGCTGGGCGGCAGGGAGATTGGCGCCTGGGTGTCGGCTTTTGCTTACGGTACGTCGTATTTTTCAGCGGTTATCTTTGTCGGGTATGCCGGCAAACACGGCTGGGATATCGGAATAGGCTCTTTATGGATAGGTGTGGGCAATGCGGTTTTGGGCTGCTTTTTGGCTTGGAAACTTCTTGCAAAGCGCACACGAAATATTACCCATACTCTAAGCGCCAAGACGTTGCCGGAATTTTTTGAAGGCAGATATGCGTCGCGGCAAATGAAAATCATTGCCGCTCTTATTATATTTATTTTCCTTGTTCCGTATTCTGCGGCGGTTTATAAAGGTCTTGGCAGTATGTTTAATGCCGTATTTCCTAATGTTGACACTTCAGTATGGATGCTTATTATGGCACTTCTAACAGCAGTTTACCTGATGCTCGGCGGTTATGTTGCTGCGGCTTATGCTGACATGGTTCAGGGGATTATAATGATAATTGGTGTAATTGCAATGGTAATTGCCGTTGTGAATACCGATTCTGTCGGAGGTTTCGCAGAATTTTGGTCAAGACTTGGCGCGGTAACTGATAACGGTGACGGTATTACCGGTGCGCAGCTTACTAATATATGGGGCGGGGATAGTTTTAAGTTTCTATGTATGAATATTCTTCTTACAAGTTTTGGTACATGGGGTTTGCCTCAGATGGTAAGCAAATACTATGCGGTAAAAGATGAGAAAAGCATTAAATCGGCAACTGTTATTTCTACGCTGTTTGCTTTGATTATAGGTGTGGGTGCATATTTTGTGGGCTCGGTATCAAGGCTTGTTCTTAACAACACGCTCCCGGCTTCGGGTCACGACGGAGTAATACCGGCGGTGCTTACTACCGCTCTTAATGCTAATCTCTTTACGGTTATTATTCTTGCAGTAATATTAGTATTGCTGCTTTCTGCATCTATGTCAACTCTGGTTTCGGTAGTATTATCGTCCGCGTCGGCAATTTCGGTTGACTTGATGCCCGAGATTAAAAAGAATTACTCTCCGAAAACACAGCTTTATACAACAAGGATTTTATGTATAGCTTTCGTGATTTTATCATATATATTCGCAACACAGAATATATCCATTATAGTTAATATAATGTCGTTCTCGTGGGGCGTTGTGTCAGGATGCTTTATAGGTCCATACGTATGGGGCATTTCATCTAAAAAAATTACACGTATGGGCGCTTGGGCAGGAATTGTATGCGGATTCTTGGCGATTGCAATTCCAACGGTCGTAATTAGTATTACAGACGGATTTGCCACAGCAAGCGGACAGGCAGCTACAATGGGTGTAATTGCGATGGCAGTAAGTTTGGTTGTTGTACCGATTGTCAGCAAGTTCACACCTAAATTTGATGACAAACATATTGATAAGGTATTCAACAGATAAGAAAGGGATGTACATAAAATGCCTGTAACTGAAATATTAGAACAAAATGCAGATAAATTTAAGGATGATGTAAGCCTTGTTGAGATAAATCCTGCGCTTATAAAAAATCACAGGATTACTTGGAAAGAATATGCTTTGATTGAAACTGACCCCAGGGCATCTTATCGGCATGAAATTACTTGGGGAGAGTTTAATAAAAAAGCGAATAGATTTGCAAACCTTTTGCTTTCACGTGGAATAAAAAAAGGAGATAAGGTTGCAATTTTGCTGATGAATTGCCTTGAATGGCTGCCAATATATTTTGGTGTGCTGAAAACCGGCGCACTTGCGGTTCCGCTTAATTATCGCTATACTGCCGAGGAAATTAAATATTGCCTTAAACTATCGGAATCGTCAATGTTGGTTTTTGGTCCGGAATTCACAGGAAGAGTCGAGGAAATATGTGACCAGATTCCTGATGTTGCACAGGTATTTTATGTTGGAGAGGATTGTCCAAGCTTTGCGGAAAGTTATGATAAGCTTGTTACATATTGTTCTACAAAAAATCCGGGTATAAAAATATGCGATGAAGATGATGCAGCTATTTACTTTTCAAGCGGAACGACCGGGTTCCCGAAAGCAATACTGCATGCACATATGAGTCTAATGCATGCATGCCGTGTTGAGCAGAATCATCATTCTCAGACAAAAGATGATACATTCTTATGTATTCCGCCGCTATATCATACCGGCGCAAAAATGCACTGGTTCGGGAGTTTGCTTGTAGGCGGCAAAGCTGTGCTTCTAAAGGGCGTAAAACCGGAATGGATACTAAAGACTGTTTCGGAAGAGGAATGTACAATTGTATGGCTATTGGTACCCTGGGCACAGGATATACTTGATGCTATTGAAAGAGGAGATATAAACCTTGAAGATTATAAGCTGTCGCAATGGAGACTGATGCATATTGGTGCACAGCCTGTTCCGCCCAGTCTTATAAAACGCTGGAAAAAATATTTTCCGAATCATCAGTATGATACCAATTACGGTTTATCAGAATCTATCGGACCGGGATGCGTACACCTTGGAGTTGATAATATAGAAAAGGTTGGAGCAATTGGTGTGCCGGGATACGGATGGCAAGTTAAGATTGTAAAAGAAGACGGCACAGAAGCCGAAACCGGACAAGTCGGAGAGTTGATTGTCAAAGGTCCCGGAGTTATGAAGTGCTATTATAATGATGAAAAAGCAACGGCAGAAGTATTGAAAGACGGTTGGCTTTATACCGGGGATATGGCTGAAAAGGATGCAGACGGTTTTATATATTTAGTTGACAGGAAAAAGGATGTGATTATCTCCGGTGGAGAGAATTTATATCCTGTACAGATAGAAGACTTTTTACGTAAAAATGATAAAATAAATGATGTGGCAGTTATCGGTTTGCCGGATGCAAGGCTTGGGGAGATTGCAGCAGCAATTATACAATTGAAACCCGGTTTTACGTGCAGTGAAGAGGAGATAAATGAATTTTGCCATGGTCTGCCGAGGTATAAACGTCCGCATAAGATTATTTTTGCAACAGTTCCGCGCAATCCTACCGGAAAAATCGAAAAACCTAAACTAAGACAAATTTACTGCGGCGAAAGTTTAGTTGCGGCGCAGATAAAGAATTGATATACAATAAAAAGGAGAGCTGGATAATGAAAAAGCTATTGCTCGGAAATGCTGCAGTTGCGCGCGGCGCATATGAAGCAGGAGTACGTGTTGTATCTTCTTATCCGGGTACGCCAAGTACCGAGATAACTGAGGAAATTGCAAAATATGATGAAGTTTACTGTGAATGGGCACCGAATGAAAAGGTTGGTGCAGAGGTTGCAATCGGTGCATCAATAGCCGGAGCGAGGGCAATGTCGTGTATGAAACATGTTGGTCTTAATGTTATGGCAGACCCAGTGTTTACAATGAGCTATATTGGTGCCAACGGCGGTTTGGTGTTTTGTGTGGCAGATGACCCGGGAATGCATTCTTCCCAGAATGAGCAGGACTCAAGGCATTATGCCGAGGCTGCGAAAATAATGATGCTTGAGCCATCCGATTCACAGGAATGTAAGGATTTTACCAAAGCTGCATTTGAACTTAGTGAAAAATATGATACGCCGGTATTCTTGCGTTTGTCAACCAGGGTATCGCATTCGCAGAGTTTGGTTGAAATTTCAGACCGCCAAGAACGTGAACTTTTACCGTACGAGAAGAATATCGGAAAATATGTAATGATGCCGGGCAATGCGATTAAACGCCACGTAGTTGTGGAAGAAAGAGAAAGAACTCTTGAAAAGTTTGCCAATGAAACCGAACTCAATGTGATTGAGGATAACGGTTCAAAAATTGGTGTTATAACTTCCGGCATTGCTTATATGTATTCACATGAGGCACTTGGGGATAAAGTAAACTATTTGAAGCTGGGAATGGTTTATCCTCTGCCGGCAGAAAAAATACTTGAATTTGCAAAGGGTCTTGATGCGGTATATGTAATAGAAGAACTTGACCCGGTAATTGAAAAATTCTGTAAATCATGCGGAGTAAAGGTTATTGGTAAGGAAAAGTTTACATATTTGGGTGAATATACACCTGCAATGATTAAAAAAGCTGTTTTTGGGGAAGATCTTCCAGAACATGCAGAACCGAAAGAAAATATACCAATGCGTCCGCCCGTTATGTGTGCAGGCTGCCCGCACAGAGGAACATTCTATGTGCTTAAAAAGCTGGGGCTTGTTGTATCGGGAGATATTGGTTGTTATACTTTGGGAGCAGTTGCTCCTCTTGCAACGGTAGATACTACTGTTTGTATGGGTGCTTCAGTCAGCGCGGCACTCGGTATGGCTAAAGCGCGCGGAAAAGAGTTTAACAAGAAACTTGTATCGGTTATTGGCGACTCAACCTTTATGCACTCAGGCATTACAGGATTGGTTGATATAGTTTATAATAAGGGCGCCAATACCGTTATAATACTCGACAATTCGATAACTGGTATGACAGGGCATCAGGATAATCCGACTACAGGATACACAATCCGCAAAGAGCCTACAAAACAAGTAAATTTGGTGGCACTTTGCAAGTCAATTGGAGTATCACGTGTGGTTGTGGCAGACCCGTTCGACCTTAAGCATTTCGAAGAGGTTGTAAAGGAAGAGGTTGCAGCTGACGAACCGTCGGTAATAATAGCACAACGTCCCTGCGCACTGCTAAAAACGGTAAAATATACAGGAACGTGTAAAATCGGCAGTGATTGCCGTAAGTGCAAGGTATGTATGAAACTTGGCTGTCCGGCAATTTGGCAGGATAAGGACGGCGTTCATATTGATGCAAATCAGTGTAATGGCTGCGGTTTATGCATAAATGTATGTCCGTTTGGCTGTATAACAAAGGAGGATTAAGCTATGACAAAGAGCATAATGATAGTTGGTGTCGGAGGTCAGGGCACACTCCTTGCAAGCAGGATTTTGGGAAATACGGTGATAAGTGAAGGCTATGATGTAAAGGTTTCAGAAGTTCATGGCATGAGCCAGCGCGGAGGCAGTGTTGTTACATATGTGAAATTCGGGGATAAAGTTTATTCTCCAATAATAGGCATTGGCGAAGCAGATATAATTTTGGCATTTGAACAGCTTGAAGCGTACCGAGCGCTGCCGTATCTTAAAAAGGGCGGAACTATTATTGCCAATACGCAAAAAATGAACCCGATGCCGGTAATTACGGGTGCGGCTGAGTATCCGGAAAATATAATTGAAAAGATTCAGCAAAGTAGCAGTTTAATTCCTGTTGACGCTTTGGAGCTTGCAGAAAAAGCGGGAAATATCAAGGCTGTTAATGTGGTATTAATCGGCGTTATGGCAAAAAGTACCGATATTGCGTATGAAACATGGGTTGAAACAATAAAGTCTACTGTTCCGCCTAAGTTCCTGGACGTGAACTTGAAGGCGTTTGAGCTTGGATATAATTTGAAGTAAGGAGAAGAAGCTAAATGGGGATTTTTCAGCCGGAAATAGAATGTATGAGCAGGGATGAAATAACTGCTATTCAGACCGAAAGGTTAATCGCGCAGGTTAAACGCTGTTATGAGAATGTGGCGGTATTTCGTGAAAGAATGGATAAGAAAGGTTTAAAACCTGAGGATATTAAGACTCTGGATGATCTGAAATTATTGCCGTTTACAACTAAACAGGATCTTCGTGATTATTATCCATATCAATTGTTTGCAGCACCACTTAAGGATATTGTAAGAATTCAGGCATCAAGTGGAACAACCGGCAGGCAGATAGTTGCCGGATATACAAGAAAAGATCTTGATATGTGGGCAGATGCGATGGCACGTCAGCTTATGGCGGCAGGCGCTGATGATACGTCTATTGTTCAAGTTTCTTATGGTTATGGATTATTTACCGGCGGACTTGGCGCACACGGTGGTGCAGAAAGAATAGGCGCTACGGTAATTCCTACATCATCTGGGAACACCGAACGTCAAATAAGATTTATGGTAGAACTTGGCACAACACATCTTTGCTGTACACCGTCATATGCAATGTACCTTGGTGAGTCGGTAAATGAGATGGGCTTTCGTGACAAGCTTAAATTAAAAGCTGGAATTTTCGGAGCAGAGCCATGGACAGAAGATATGCGCAAAGCAATTGAATCTTCGCTTGGAATCCGTGCGCATGATGTATATGGACTTACAGAGATTATGGGACCGGGCGTTTCATATGAATGTGAAATGCAGAGCGGTATGCATATATGTGAGGATATGTTTATTCCAGAGATTATTGACCCGGATACAGAAGAACCATTGCCGGCAGGCTCATTTGGCGAACTGGTATTTACAACGATAACAAAAGAGGGTATGCCGCTTATTCGGTATCGTACAAGGGATTTGTGTATGCTGAATTATGATAAATGTGATTGCGGAAGAACCTTTGTACGTATGATGAAGCCGGCTGGACGTACCGATGATATGCTGATTATTCGTGGTGTAAATGTATTCCCGTCGCAGATTGAAGAGGTACTTTTGAAGGTTAGCGGCAAAGAGATTACACCTAATTATCAGATAGTTGTAGACAGGGTTAATAATACTGATACGTTGGATATTAACGTTGAAATGAGCGAGCATATGCTTGCTGATGATATTAAATCACTTACTGCGATTGAAGCTAAGATAGTAACACAGCTAAGGTCTACGCTTGGAATAGGAGCTAAAGTACATTTGGTAAATCCAAAGACTATAACAAGAAGTGAAGGCAAAGCTAAGCGCGTTATTGATAACCGCAAGCTGCATTAATAAAAGAAGGGAAGTGTCGCGAAAATGAGGATTAAGCAGATTTCAGCATTTGTTGAAAACAAAATTGACGGGATTTCGGAGATAACAAATATCTTGAGTACAAACGGTATTAATATCCGCGCATCTCTGATAGCGGATACGGCAGAATTTGGAATCTTGCGAATGATTGTGGATGATCCTGATCGTGCTGTAAAGGTACTTGAGGAGGCAGGCATAGCTGTTAAGATTTCTGAAGTGATTGCAGTAGAAATGCCGGATAAAACAGGCGGGCTTTCAGCGATTTTGTCTGTACTGTCAGGCCGCGGCATAAATCTTGAATATGTATATGCGTTTGTTGGTCGCGGTGATACCGGCGCAATGGTAGTATTTAAGGCTGATGACCAGGATGCAGCAGAACGCATTATTGCTGAATCCGGTGTTGCGGATATAAACGCAAGCAGTGTTTTTGACAGCTTAAAATAAGATAAAGATGTTAAAAATTTAATCCCGGCAAGGCAAAGCCTTGACGGGATTTTTATGTGAATAAAAATATATGCCGTGGGGTATTACCTCACGGCATATATTATGTAAATTAATTTCAGATTTATTTATTCCATGAATAGAACTCTCTGATTGTTTTACCAACCTGCTCAAGCTGATGTTCAGAAGCCATTCTTCTGCAAGCATTAAAGTGTGAACGTCCGTTTTTGTTCTCCCTGATCCATTTGCTTGCAAAAGTACCGTCTTGAATCTCGGAAAGAATCTTTTTCATTTCTTTCTTAGTTTCTTCAGTAACCAGACGCTTTCCTGTCTCATAATCGCCAAATTCAGCGGTATCTGAAATCGAGTATCTCATTCTTGAGAATCCGCCTTCGTAAATCAGGTCAACGATAAGCTTCATTTCGTGGATACATTCAAAATAAGCGTTTCTGGGGTCATAGCCTGCTTCAACAAGAGTTTCAAAACCTGCCTGCATCAAAGCGGTAACACCGCCGCACAAAACAGCCTGCTCACCGAAGAGGTCTGTTTCGGTCTCGCACTGGAATGTAGTCTCAAGAACAGCTGCTCTTGCGCCGCCAATACCGGCTGCATAAGCAAGACCAATATCAAGTGCTTTGCCGGAAGCGTCCTGCTGAATAGCAATAAGACAAGGAACGCCTTTACCTGCTACAAACTCTGAACGTACAGTGTGACCCGGTCCCTTAGGTGCAATCATAATAACGTCTACATCAGCGGGAGGCTTGATCTGTCCGAAATGAATGTTAAAACCATGTGCAAATGCAAGGGTTTTTCCTTCGGTAAGATATGGAGCAATATCTGTTTTGTACATATCTGCCTGACGCTCATCCGGAATAAGAATCATAATAACGTCAGCCGCTTTTGCAGCATCTGCAACATTCATAACCTTCAGACCATATGCTTCAGCCTTTGCCTTTGATTTGGAACCCTCATAAAGACCAACAATAACATTTACGCCGCTGTCCTTAAGGTTCATAGCATGAGCGTGACCCTGGCTTCCGAAACCGATAATTGCAACGGTTTTGCCGTTTAAAAGTCCAAGATTACAATCCTGCTCATAATAGATGTTTGCCATTTTGATTACTTCCTTTCATATTTTAAAAATATTAACATATTTATGCTTTTAATACATTGGTGCCGCGCTCTAATGCGATCATGCCGGTCATAGCTGTTTCTTCTATGCCGTAGGGCGCAAGCATATCGAGAAATGCATTAAGCTTTGTATCGCCGCCGGTAAGCTCAGCGGTAATAGTCGATTGTGAGACGTCAACTATATTAGCACGGAAAATATTTGCTATTTGGATAACTTCAGTACGGTTTTTGGATGAAATCTTTACCTTAACCAGAAGCAGACCGCGCTTTACAAGTTCATCGCTGCGTGATACCTTGATTTTAATAACATCAATAAGTTTATTAAGCTGTTTTGAAATTTGTTCTACCGTGAGTTCATCACCTATAACTTCAATGGTTATTCTGGATACGCCCTCAATATTGGTTACGCCTACTGCAAGGGAGTGGATATTAAACCCGCGGCGGGAAAACAGACCGACTACTTTTGCAAGTACGCCGGAATTATCCTCTACAAGAACCGAAAGAATATATTTGGATTCCATATCACTTATCCTCCTTTGGCAGATAATGCGAATTGAGCGCGCCGCCGGTAGGCTCAAACGGATCAACCTCTACAACAAGAAGAAAACTCTTTTTGCCGTCAAGAAGGGCGTCAATACCTTTATCAATTTCTGAGTTTTCACTGATACGCATAGATGGTATCCCGTATGCATCAGCAAGTTTGCAAAAATCAGGGCTGCCCTCAAGGCTTACTGCATAATAGTTTGATTTATAATTTATAAACTGGTGTTCATGTACCATACCGAGCCTGTGATTTTCAAGAACTACCATTTTAACGGGTATATCCCATTGACGCATCGTTCCCATTTCGGGTAAATCCATCTGGAAGCTGCCATCGCCCATTACCGAAATAACAGTACTTCCTGATGCAACTGATGCTCCGATTGCGGAAGGAAGCCCATATCCCATAGTTCCGAATCCGGCAGATGTGATAAAGTGTCTGGGGTCGCTGAAATTATAATTATTTGCAACCCATATCTGGTTTTGTCCTACTTCCGTTGAAACATAAGCATCACTGCCTGCTTTTTCCGAAAGTTTCTTTACAAAATAGCGTGGATTTACAAAACCGTTATCCTGTGTTTCTTCCTCAACTTTCCAGTCGCTTCGGATTCTATCGACATATTCTTTCCATTCCGGTGAAACCTTATAATCGCGGAGCAAAGGTTCAAGCTGGGATAGAACATCTTTAACATCTCCGACTACCGGAATATCAGGGAAAATATTTTTCCCTATTTCAGCCGGGTCAATATCAATATGTATCAGCTTAGTACGTTTTTCAAGACCTGCTGCATTTGCAACAGAACGGTCTCCGAGTCTTGAACCGAGAATTATGACCAAATCAGAATGATTTAATGTCATATTTGCACTCTTAATACCGTGCGAGCCGATCATACCGTAATTCAAATCACTTTTGCCCTCGATAACTCCAACGCCGGTCATTGTTGTGACGGTAGGAATTCCGGTCATCTGTACAAAATGTCTGAATTCTTTGGTGGCATTTGACAGAACCACTCCGCCGCCGGCAAGAATTACAGGTTTTTGAGATGCCTTAACTGCTTCAGCAACTTTTTTTATCTGCATTTCATGAGCCTTGCCCATACCAATAGGCTTATAGCCGCGTATAACAATAGGCTCTTTTTTGCGTTCCGGATAATCATATTCTTTTTTCAAGATGTCCATCGGAATATCAATAAGCACCGGTCCCGGACGGCCTGTGCTTGCTATGTAGAAAGCTTCATCAATAACCTTTGGAAGATCAAGACCGTTTCGTATCAAATAATTATGTTTTGTAAACGGATGTGTTGCGCCGGTAATATCTACTTCCTGGAAAGCGTCGCGTCCAAGAAGATTAGAAACCACCTGTCCGGTTATTGCTATCATAGGAACAGAATCCATATATGCAGTAGCAATTCCGGTTATAAGATTTGTTGCACCCGGTCCGGAAGTAGCGGTACATACGCCGGGTTTATTAGTAACCCGAGCATAGCCCGATGCCATATGTGCAGCGCCCTGTTCGTTTCGGACAAGGATATGTTTTATGGCGGAGCCGGGCAGTCTGTCGATAATAGGACAGTTTGCAGCGCCGGGATACCCGAAGATAGTCGTTACGCCGTTTTCTTCCAGTGTTTTTACAACCATTTGTGCACCGGTCATCTTCAAACTAAACTCCTCCTTTTTGTAATATATGTTTGTCCTGCCGCGCATTGTTGCAGCATGGTTATGCCTTATTAATTGTGTTTTACAGGCGTTAATATTGCCGATTATTGTATTGACGGCATCATTCTTTATTTCTTATATAATAATGAATGTTACTTTTTATTTTATCAATCTTGAACCGTTATGTCAAGAGAACAATTAGGTATGCTGACAAATTTCTCGCAATTTAACAGCTTTTTTTATATAAAAATGATATTTTTGGTGAAAAATTCGTATCAAGCCTATTTACAATATTGAAAAAAAGGAATATAATATAAAATAATTATTTTTAAATATAAAAGGGAGTATGATTTATGGAAATCAAAATCACCAGAACAACAACTCCGAAGCAGAAGCCTGCCGACCAGAGTAAGCTCGGATTCGGTATATATTATACCGACCATATGTTTATAATGAATTATGACGAGCCTGAGGGCTGGCATGACCCAAGAATAGTGCCGTATGCGCCGTTTGAGCTTGATCCTGCTGCTATGGTTTTGCATTATGCGCAGGAGGTATTTGAGGGGTTAAAGGCATATCGTACAGCTGATGGTTCAATTCAGCTTTTCAGACCGGAAAAGAATATGGCAAGAATGAATGTGTCATGCGAGCGTCTTTGCATACCTAAGATAGATGAAAAATTCGCGCTCGAAGCTATTAAAAAGCTTGTATGGGTGGATCAGGATTGGGTTCCTTCTGAAGAGGGTACATCACTTTACATACGTCCGTATGTTTTTGCTACCGACGCTCACGTTGGTGTTCATGCTGCAAAACATCTTATTTTTGCAATAATTCTATCTCCTGTGGGTGCATATTATCCGCAGGGTATTGCTCCGGTTAAGATTTTTGTTGAGCAGAAATATGTGCGTGCAGTTATCGGAGGTACCGGCTTTACCAAGGCAGGTGCAAACTATGCTATTTCATTAAAGGGCCAGGAAGAAGCGGAGGAACAAGGCTATATCCAGACTTTGTGGCTTGACGGTGTAGAACGCAAATATATCGAAGAAGTTGGTTCTATGAATGTGTTCTTTAAGATAGATAATGAGATTATAACACCGGCGCTTGTAGGCTCAATTCTCGGCGGGATAACGAGAATGTCGATTATAGAACTTCTTCGTCATAAAGGGTATAAAGTAACCGAACGCAGATTGTCGATAGATGAGTTGGTTGATGCATACAAAAATGGCAAGCTTGAAGAAGCTTGGGGTACAGGTACAGCCGCTGTCATTTCGCCTATTGGCGAGCTTAAATACGGTGATCTTGTTATGCCGGTAAACAATGAGAAAATAGGTGAAGTATCACAAATGCTTTATGATACTCTGACCGGTATTCAGTGGGGACGTATTCCTGATGAATTTGGCTGGACGGTAAAAATTTGACAAATTAGAAAAAAAGGCTTGTATTTATTAAGAATTTGTGGTATACTTCTGTATAACAGCATAATGTATTATACTTTATGAGTGGACTTTTCTGGAAGTCCACTCTTTCATTTGATGAAAAAAAACAGGAGGTGCGGCTGTGGCTAATAAAATTGAACAGCTTGCCTTTAGTATCGGCGATGAGATAGCAAAAAAGCAAGGCGTGTTTTTGGTGCATTGTGAGTATGTCCGGGAAAAAGGCGAATACTTTTTAAGGCTGTTTGTTGATAAGGACGGCGGTATTGGGATAGATGATTGTGAAGAGTTTTCACGTGCTTTTTCTGACAGTATCGATTTAATTGATCCAATTGACCAGGAGTATACACTTGAGGTATCATCACCTGGTGCCCAGAGGCAGCTTAAAACCGAACGTGAATTTTTGCATTATGTCGGCAGGGAAGTGGACGTAAAGCTATTTGCGCCGAAAGATGGGAAAAAAGAGTTTTCCGGTGTATTAACCGGTTTTAGTGACGGCACGGCACAGATTGATGCAGACGGGGAAATATATCAGATTCCTGTAAAAGAAGCAGTTTATATAAAATTGATGTTTAGATTTTAACCGAAGGGAGCAATATGGAAAAATGAATGAAGAATTGTTAAAGGCGCTTTCCGATTTGTGTGAGGAAAAAGGCCTTGAAAAAAAAGTAATTTTAGACGCGCTGGAGGCGGCGTTATTCGCAGCGTATAAGAGAAACTTTAATTCTGCACAGAACGTCGAGGTTCAGATGGACCGTGAAACGGGCGAGGTGCATGTATATACGCAGAAGACGGTGGTAGATGAAGAGGATTATGTTGACCCTCAGGAGGAGATACCGCTTGTTGAGGCAAAGAAACTTAGCGGCGCTTATGAAGTCGGAGATATTGTGAATATCGAGGTTACCCCAAAGAATTTTGGGCGTATTGCCGCTATGACCGCAAAGCAGGTTGTGACGCAGCGTATAAGAGAGGCAGAACGAGGTATTATTTACAGTGAATTTACCGAAAAAGCGAACGATATTATAAGCGGACGCATAAGCCGTATAGAAAGAGGAAATGTGTTTGTAGATATTGGTAAGCTTGAGGCAATGCTTCCTGTTAATGAGCAGCCCGCAAATGAGAGTTATGAAGTAGGTCAGATGATAAACTGTTATGTTTCGGATGTTAGAAACGGCACAAAGGGGACACAGATAATGCTCTCACGTACACATCCGGGAATTGTGAGAAAACTCTTTATCCGTGAGGTACCGGAAATTGCTGATGGTTTAGTAGAGATAAAGAGTGTGGCGCGCGAGGCAGGTTCGAGAACAAAAATCGCAGTATGGTCGAAAGACCCAAATATTGACCCGCAGGGCGCATGCATAGGACCTAAAGGTGCGAGAGTCCAGGCTATAGGCGATGAACTAAAAGACGAAAAGATTGATATAGTTAAATGGAGCGAAGACCCGGCGGAATTTATTTCGGCAAGTCTTAGCCCGTCTAAGGTATTAAGTGTTGAAATAGATGAAGAGGGAAAGTCGGCAAAGGTTACCGTTCCGGAAAACCAGCTATCACTTGCGATTGGAAAGTCGGGGCAGAATGTAAGACTTGCCGCGCGGCTGACCGGTTGGAAAATTGATATTTGTGCTGGAGAATGATTGACGGGAAGTGAGCATTATGGCGCATAAACCTGAACGGATGTGTGTGGGCTGCAGAAAAATGTTTGAAAAAAGCAAACTGTTAAGAGTCATTGAGCTTGATGGCAAAATAATAGTTGATGACAAACAAAAGGTTCTTACACGCGGTGTATATTTCTGCCGCGATAAAGGATGCATAGCCGCCGCACGCAAAAAGAAAGCGCTCTCAAAACATTTTAAACGCAATGTATCGGACGATATATATGAAAAACTGTCGGAATGGATATAAAGAGGTAAGCATATGGATAAGGTACTTGGGATGATTGGTCTGGCAAGACGTGCGGGACGTATAGAATGCGGAGGCGAACAGACTATCGCCGCAGTGCGTACTGGTAAGGCAAAGCTGGTCGTGATTGCGGATGATATATCCCAAAACAGCAGAAAGGCTATTACAGACTGCTGCCGGCATTACGGCGTTAAATATATCACCTATTCGGTTAAGGATGAGCTTGGAAAAGCGGTCGGACGCAGCTGGTGTGCTGCTGCGGCGATAATGGATCCGGGGTTTGCAGATGCTATTTGCAAACGCGCTGAAGAAGGTTTTTGCGTAGAAAGGAAGGGATAACTTATGGCTATATTACAACCTAAGGTACAGGAAATTGCAAAAGACCTGAAATTGACAAGTAAGGAAATAATAGAGAATTTAGCTAAGATGGGGCATATTGTAAAAGGTCCATCTTCGCAGCTTAGTGAAGAACAGCTGGGTATAATTTTTGATATTTTTACGAACATGTATGATGTGGGGGACGGGCCGATAGAGAAACCGGAGAGCAAAAAAGAGCCTGAGGCAAAGGCTGAGAAACCAAAAGAGATAAAGGCTGAAGAAAAAGCCGGGGAAAAACCGGAAGAGGAAAAAGATAAGCCTGTTGAGTCTGAAATAAAGAAAGAGAAAAA
Source organism: uncultured Clostridia bacterium (assembly GCA_944391635.1). Lineage (GTDB taxonomy): Bacteria > Bacillota > Clostridia > UBA1381 > UBA1381 > HGM11525. The sequence goes on from CALXUL010000072.1 coordinate 15,140, forward strand.
AGTTAAAAAGGTAAAAGAAG
>CALXUL010000073.1 GCA_944391635.1 uncultured Clostridia bacterium
AACCCTTGTTATCGTTATCCAGGGCAATGTGTTTTTTGTTGTTACAGTATTCCACAATTGCCATAAATGCAGTTTCAAAGTACGGAAGTTCGCCCGGAAAATTTTCTGTCAGCCTGCTTATGGTATCTCCAATATATTTACTGATCCGCTGCCGGCAGTTTGGAAGAAGGGCATTGAGCGTAATCTTCACCCAGCCGTCGCGCGTTATATCAATATCACCGGCAATATCGAGTGATACATTTACTGTTCCAAGGCTGCTGTTGATTGGCTGCTTGTATTCGTATGGGCTTAGAAGATTCCTTGATTTCACGCACAGATTTTCTATTTCGCACATAAATTCCTCAACGCCTTTGCTGATTTCCTTTTCTGAATTTGTTGTATTCATAGACAGTTTTGAAAGACGCTGAAGAACCTTAATTGTGTCTGCCTGCAAGCCGGTGATGATATTCTTAAACTGCTGCATTAACCTTTTCGCCTCTTTTCCAAGTCGCTTCTCTTAGTCGTCAGTAGATGGTACATAAGCGGCGACGCCTTGATATCAATACACACCTTATTCCTGTTTGCGCAGAGCAAAGCCTCGCCCCGTTGGTTTCTGATAATCTGCATGGTCTCTTCATCGGAAAGAGCCATGTATTTCTGTACTGCAAAGGCTTCGTCCTCTTCTAACTGCAAAATAAATTTAATGCGGGAATTATTTATTACGCCTTTACCGTACTTACCGTCGTCCAGACTGAAAAAGTCCCCTATGTCCTGTGTTGCCGCAAACGCCGCACCGCCGTAGCCGCGGATTACCTTAAATATTTCCAGAACATAATCCGCCGCCAGCCTGTTGGAGCTTGCTCCAATCAGCGTCCACCGCTCATCAAGCAATATGACTTTTTTCTGTATCCTGCTTTCCTTTGATAGTGATAGGTAAGGCTTTGATATTATCTCTACCTTTTCCCCCACTCTACACCGTGCTTGCGACTTTCACCGCACACGGCGTTCCATCAATATTTACTTATTTTCTACAATCTCACAATTCCCAACTAATACTCTAAATTTATTTAACCTCGAATAGTTTATTATGCAATTTGAAAGGTTTTTTAAGCATTCTTTTATGGTGGCTTCTGTTGTTGCGTGAATTAAAGTGTGAATTATGTCTGTTACAAAGACCAAGTTATCATAATCATCTGTTCCACCCAACGACTTTGGAATTTTATGATGTGCGTGCATTTGTCCGATTTTCAAGTATTCCCCAGTTACAAAACATTTACCTTGTTGTCCTACATATAATGAAATTCTGTTATCATTATATTCTGCACTCCTGCTTTTCGCAGGATTTGACATAATGTATTCAAGTACATTTTTGCTTATGCTTTGCAACTTATCGTGAATAATTTTCCGTCCCTCTTCCGTATAATTACAAGTTGCTTGTTTAAAGCCCTTTATTGTTCTTGTAGTTATTGCCGGAATTGGATATAATGCAATACCTTGCACAAATATAATTTTCCTATTATAGCTACCATAGTATTTTATGTATGCTTTATTTTTATTACCTTTATTACTTGCTATATTCTTAGTTCTGTTTTTTAAGGTTCGGTCAACATCAAAGGCTATTCTGTTAAAATCGCAATTTACACATACCGCCATACTGTAGTAGTTGTGCATACCCAAAACTGCTGAATTGTATTCATACACACTTTCTACAGAGTTGTATTTCTGCATATTTTTGATTTTGTCTTTCAGATTTTCTTTACAGTTTTTAATAGCTTTATCTGTCATATGCGACCTAATGACATATTTATCTCCCTTTTTCCATTGTTTCAGCTTAATTCCTAAAAACTCTGAATAATGTCTTTTTAGATTGACAATTTTTGATTTTTCAGGGCTTATTTCTAAATTTAATCTTGCCTTTAACCAATCTCTTGTTGCAATGAACATTTTTTCAGCTGTTTTTCTGTCTTTACAGAAAAGCTTGAAATCGTCAGCGTATCTTACAAAGAATACCTCTTTCAAATTACTTTGTTTTAAGGCTCTCAACCGATTACTATCATTACCATATTCTTTGTGTGTTTTGTGTGTTTCCCATTGATTTGAAATCCACCAATCCAATTCATTTAATACGATATTTGATAGTAATGGTGATAATATTCCACCTTGCGGAACACCTTTTGTCGGTATTCCTTCGCCTTTAATTTCAGCCTTTAACATTTTAGAAATTATACATAGTAAATTTTTATCTTGTATTCCCAAAGACCATATTTGCTTCAATAATTTTGCGTGATTAACATTATCAAAGAAACCTTTAATATCAATGTCAACCACAAATTGAAAATCGTGTCTATTGGTCAACTTCATCATTCTTGCCATTGCGTGATGAGTGCTTCTGTTTGGTCTGAAACCATAACTATGCTTATGGAATTTTGCCTCACAGATTGGTTCTAATACTTGCTTTATACATTGTTGTATAAGCCTATCTTCTATTGTAGGAATACCCAAAGGTCTTGTTTTTCCATTTAGCTTTGGAATTTCTACCCGTCTAACCGATTGTGGATGATAATTCCTAAGTCGGTTCTTAACATAGTTTATTAACTTTTCGGGTTCGCTTTTTCCTAAATCAATTATTGTTGATTTATTCGTGCCTTTTGTTTTACTGCCTTTATTTTTCTTAATATTCCTATATGCAAGCATTATATTTTGTTCATTGATTATTAAATCGACAAGGTTTTTGAAACAATGATTTTTAGTAGATTTGTCATATAGTTCGTCATAAATTGCCTGAATATCGTAGTATTCGTTATTCCTTAGTTTTTGTTTCTTTTTGAGTTTAGTTGTCATAAGTCGGCATTACTCCTTTGTGAGTATTAGCCTCTTTTAGTCATACTCGAACCTTATGTAATTATTAGATAATTGTTTGTTTGTTGTAGTTTTAATGTAAATATTGACTTGTGGCTGTTCCTCCACTTCCATTACAGAAGCTTCGACGGTCGTGCCACTACTCTCACTAACATTAAGGCAAGTTATATCTATACGACTTTCCTTGCCAACACTTCTTTGAAATTAAGTTCTCTGTGTTGTTAGCTTTCTGCGTTCCGATAATTCTATCCTTGCATATATCCGTAGGTTTTCCCTCTGAGCCTGTTTGCTTGATATCGCCTTTAACGATATAAGGATTTTCATAACAAAGATTTTTACTCATCCTCACAAACCTTGCACTTATGGCAATTATAGCTTTTCAGCTAATGCTGGGTTTAGACTCTTACATTCGGGAATTCGTCATTTACACGCTTTCTTGTAGTAAAATTCTAACCATAGATATTTTATGGACTCCCGACCTATCATACACTCGACCACCTCTGGTTCGCATTTCCTCGACATTACTCGTTAGGGTGTACTCTCAGCCGACTTCACCGAGCTTTTGACACTTTTATGCTTAATCATAATCGTGCCAATCGGAGTATCAGAGTAAGCATTTCAAGGCGTTACCCTATCATTCTACTTATTAAATTATCAGTTAATGAAATAAGACTTTTGTCATTATTTCATCGCTATGTTTTACCTCAATCGTAGTTTAATACCACTATTAAGCTGCATAGCAACGCATCGCACCTTTGTCCCATACATAATCCAGCGCCATAAACATTCCCAGCGGTTTTAGGTGGTCTGTCATCTCTGAAATATCAAGTACGATATACTTGTTATCCAAATCCACATTGGTTTTACCGCCGAAACCGGACAGCGAGCCTACCGCAAACTTTTCTATCATAAGCGCCAGCGGCTTTGTTTCGTCCTTTGACAAAAGCTCCTTATACAAATCCTTTAAGGTAGGCATATCCTTAAAGCCGCCGTTTTCTTTGAACAGGGATTTATTCTCAAAGTCGATACCGAATTTATTGTATGTTCGTATTACTGCACCATCCAGAAGGTTCAGTTCATTCTGGGTAATATCGCTCTTTACCAATGAGAAGAAAATCATCAGCTTTTGAAGTTTTTCTGCCAAGATGGAATCGTCTCTTGTATCGCCCTTAATTTCATAATCTGTTGAAAGGCTTGTCTTTCGTATTTCCATGATATTAATACAATCCTTTGACGACGGCGCTATGCGGATATATTTCCCTCCAACTGCGTAACAGGAGTCCGCGAACTCATGTCCCTTAATCGGAGCGAGAATAAACACCTGCGTACCCTGCATTCTCATTCTGAGAGCCAAACACTGCATCAGAAAGGTTTTGCCTGCGCCCGACATACCAAGAATACAGCCGTTTGCATTGGAATATTTATCGCTGTCGAATATATCAAGAATGGCAATGGAGCTGTTGTATTTATTTAACCCGAGGAATATTCCGTCCGGATCATATATCTCAAAGGATGAGAATGGAAAGGAGGCTGCAAGAGAATCGGTCAGCACATTCCGGCGTGCTTTGCGTTCAATATCGGGATCAACCGAAAGTATAGGCAGCGCAGATAAAAAGCATTGTTCATGCTTGTAATCCGCACGCTTGCACACCATACTCATGGAACTGCACAGCGTTATTACGTCGTTTACTCGCAGCTCCAAATCCTCCTCATTTTCCGCCGTTACCTCAATAACGGTCGTCATATAGTAAAAATCCTGATTGGCGCGGTTAATCCCCTCTTTAAGGTAAAAGCCGCTTGATATTGCGTCGTCCAGTTCTTCATAATCCTGCCTTGTATCTCCCACCTCGCGCATACGGCTGCGGTTTAACATCGTCTTTTGGGATATTCTCGATAAAATCTTATCCCGCGGCATTTTGCGAAAGGTAAAACTGATACCGATATTATCCCCCGCTTCAACCAAAGGCGAAAGCCATGCCGCCTCATTCTTCGTCCGATAACCGTAGCCCGTGACATACAGATACGAATGATATACGCCGTCCACCACAATATAGTCCCTGCTTCCGTTATCAACAGAGGCGGGCGCAAGAATATCCAGCACCGTGGTTTGACCTGTCCACAGCTCCGGTATCTGCTCGGTCTGCTCCCTCACAAATTTCTGTTTAAGCCTATGCATTACGGATGGCTTCTTGCGTTTTTTGGTTTTTTCTTTACCCTCCGTAGCCGCTTTCTTATCCTCATTGCCTGTACTGTCAGCTTGTCCTTTTTCGGTTTTAAATTTCGTTTCATGAAAATCCTCCTCTGCTTCAAATTTTCCGAATGTCATTTTTCTGATCTCCTCGTTATTCTGCTTCATGCTCAGCGCCTCCTTCGTATATATGAACTTCTTCAAACATACTTCCGGCAAAATTCCCGGGCTTTACAAACTTTGCCGTATGCTTATTAATAATCCCGTAAAACAAATCAATTAAAAAACCGTCGTCCATAATATTTAAAACCTCCAGACCGCACTGGGACAAATACCGCTGCGCCTTGTATGCTTCGTCTCCCAAAGCGCGGCATACCTCCGCAAAGGAATTGTCCTTTGTTCCGAACTGTTTTCCTGCATACTCAAACACAATAAAAAACCTCTTTTTAACCGCTGTATTATCCGAAAGACCTTTTACAAACTCCATTTCATCAAGTATCATATTACAGCAAGACTCATTACGCTCAGTCTCCGACAGCCTGTTTAGTTTTCCGAGATATTCACCGATATCCGCCCGCTGCGTCAGTACCCGTATCTGAAGATTGTCAGG
>CALXUL010000074.1 GCA_944391635.1 uncultured Clostridia bacterium
AATCGGTTGACAGATCGAAAGGGTACTTGCGTGCTATTTTGAGAAAAGATTATAACTAATCTGAAAACTGCGCTTTTTATAAAGCGGAAGTTTTAGTGCGTATTTGAAAACAACATAATGACACAGAAAGGTCGGATAGATAATGATAAAGGCAGCTGTTCTGGGCGCAACTGGCTATGCGGGAATTGAACTGGTACGGCTTTTATGCGGGCATCCGGAGGTATCGATTGAGCTTTTGGGCTCAAAAAGCTTTGCGGGTCAGAAAATAAGCGATGTATACCAGAATTTTCGGCATATACTGGAAAAAGAATGTGAAGAAGCAGATGTGGAGGCGGCATCGAAGTGCGATGTGGCATTTACTGCATTGCCGCATGGGGCGTCAAAAGCGTGATTCCTGCACTTTTAGATGCGGGACTTAAGGTAATAGATTTGAGCGGCGATTATCGTTACGATAATGTTGAGGTGTATGAGAAATGGTATAAAGAAAAGCATTCTTCACCTGAGCTTTTAAAGGAATCGGTGTACGGGCTGTGTGAGCTGCACCGCGATAAAATACGTAAAAGCAGACTTATAGGAAACCCCGGATGCTATACGACGTGTTCTATTCTTGCTGCGGCACCGCTTCTTGCAGCAGGAGTTGCTGAAACAAAGAATATTATAGTTGATGCAAAATCAGGTGTTACCGGTGCAGGCCGCGGGCTGGGACTTGCGTATCACTTCTGTGAATGTACCGAAAATACTAAGGCGTATAAGGTTGCAACACACAGGCATACTTCTGAAATTGAGCAGGAACTGTCAAATATCGCAGGAGAGGAGATAATGATTTCCTTTACGCCGCATTTGATACCTCAAAAACGTGGCATACTTTCTACCGTATATATAAATTTGAAAAAGCAGGGTATGACTGCCGGTGATGTGCAGGAGATATACGAGAATTATTATAAGGGCGAATTTTTTGTACGCGTAAAAGCCCAGGGTGAACTGCCTGAGACAAAGCATGTTGCAGGGTCCAATTTTGTTGATATAGGCGTGGTGCTTGACGAGAGATTAAACCGTGTTGTGGCTGTGTCAGCGCTTGATAATATAGTAAAGGGCGCAGCCGGACAGGCAATACAAAATATGAATATAATGTTCGGTCTTGACGAAAAAACGGGATTGGATTTTCCGGGATTTTATCTGTAAAAAAGGAGTATAGGATATAAAATGGAAGAACTGATAAAAAAAGTCGGTATACTGGTAGATGCTCTGCCGTATATCCAGAAATTTTACGGGAAAACAATTATAATAAAATACGGCGGCAATGCCATGATAAACGATGAACTGAAAAGCTCGGTGATGGAGGATATAACGCTCTTAAAATTTGTCGGCTTAAATCCTATCATAGTTCACGGCGGCGGACCGGATATATCGGCGGCTCTGAATAAGAATGGAGTAAAATCCACATTTGTAAATGGTCTTAGGGTTACCGATGCCGAAACCATGAAGATTGCACAGCAGGTGCTGGTGGGAAAAACAAATAAGGAAATTGTATCGCTGTTAAATTGTAAAGGTGCAAAGGCAGTTGGTGTGTGCGGCATTGACGGAGCGTTTATAAAGTGCCGTAAAAAGATGGCAGAAGTTGACGGCAAGCCGGTTGACCTTGGCTATGTAGGTGAGATAGAGTCGGTTGATCCGGTATTGCTTGAAAACATAATAAACAGTGGATATATCCCGGTAATTGCGCCGATAGGCGTCGATGAGACAGGTCAAACCTATAATATAAACGCTGATAATGTAGCAGCCGCAGTTGCAGCAGCACAAAAGGCTGAAAAACTCATACTCTTGACCGATGTTGAAGGAGTAAAGGACGAAAACGGCAAGGTTGTGTATGAAGCTACTGGCGACGATATACACCGTATGATAAAAGCAGGGATAATTTCCGGCGGAATGATTCCCAAAGTAACAGGGTGTCTTGAGGCGATAGAATCAGGAGTAAAAGGTGTACATATTATTGACGGATGCCTTCCTCACTGCATTTTGCTGGAGATATTTACAAAGACTGGAATAGGAACTCTTATTAAGAGCAAAAATTATTAAAATTTATATATTATACCCCAAAATCAGCTTGACAATTCACAAAAGTTTATGCTATAATACATAACATATGGTAGTATATTATTTTGTATTTATGTATAGGAGGTACAGATAGAATGAAAAAGTATTCAAAATTTTCATTAGCTGTTGCTTGCAGCATGGCAGTATCCCTGTTTGCAGGATGTCTGACCGGTTTTGCTGCGACGCCTGAAGCAGTTAAGGTCGAAAAATATGCCGATGTAACAGAATCACATTGGGCGTATGAATGGGTTAACTTTATGACCGATAACGGATATATACATGGTTATCCGTCAGAGGAAAATGATGGACTTGAGCTTTATAAGCCGGAACAGAATATCACAAGAGCAGAGTTTGTTACCATTCTCTATTATATGTTGATGCCGACAGCTTCATCATCACAGAGTTTTTCTGATGTAAGCGTTGATGACTGGTATTATGAATTTATCAGCAAGGCAGTAGGCGAGGGTTATCTTTCAGGTTATGGCGATGGAACAGTAAAGCCGAATAGCTATATTACCAGAGAAGAAGCATCATCTATAGTATACCGTGCTTTTGAGATTGACAAGTATGTTGACGAAATAGATTTTGCAGATAAGAGCGAGATAAGCAGCTGGGCATATGAAGCAATTATGTCACTTGCAGAACTCGGGATAGTAGTTGGCTATACCGGAGATGAAGAAGTAGGTACAATGATCCAGCCGAAAGTCAATATTAAGAGAGCAGAAGTTGCATCATTGCTTGCAAATGCGGACAAGTTCTATCCTGCAGTAGTAAGACTGCCGCAAACTGCACAGGTGAGCTTCGATGAAACAAAAGGCGGAACAGTTGCATTCTCGATGACGCCGAAGAACACATCAGATTCACTTAATGTGAGCATTACAATTGATCCTGAAAGTGAAGCTACCGTAACTTATACAAAGGGCGGAACAAGTGCTACTGTTGCGGTTGCTGATTTGGCAGCATTGGCATTTACAGCTGATGAGCTTAAGAATGCAAATATGAGCTTGAGTTTCCCGAATGCTAAAGATGGAGATACAGTAAAAGTAAAGATTACAGTTACAGATAACGGTCTTGAAGAAGGCGTAAAGGTTGTAGGCGAAATAGAATATGAGATTGAATTTGGTGCAGAAGTAACACCTGAAGTAACACCTACCCCGACTCCTGAATCAAGCTATCCTCCGATAACAGGCGGTGGCGGAGCAACTACAACAAGATATACCGTTACCTATTACCTTGACGGTGCGTCAATTGGTTCTGAAACTGTTGTAAGAGGCAATAAGCTTAACAATATTCCTATGGGCAATGATGGCGACCAGGGTTATTCATGGTACACTGACGAAACTTTGACAACACCGTTTGATGTGAATAGTGCTATTACGGCTGATATGAGCCTGTATGCAAAGGTAGAAACCCGTGACCGTGTTGTAGAAGCACTTCAGGGCTATCAGGCTATGGAAGGTGCAGGCACAGATGCTAAAACTGAGAATGCGCTTGCAGGAGATACTGTTGATGAATCAACAGAAATATATGACAGTACAAATAAGACCTGGTGGACAAATGATATGCTTGAAGTTATCGTAACAAACGATAAAGATAAGCTGTCTGATACTCCGGATGGAACAACTTATGATAATGTTGTAGACGGAAAGGCTTTGTATTCAACCTATAATGATGTTGCAAGATATGTAGTTGATAATTCAGATTACTTTGCAACAGCCGCAATAGATTCAGCAAGCAAGTTTGAGTTTATTAAATATTTCCGCGCAATGGTATCAACAATTGATGCTGCTGCTAATGATGCTATTGACGCATACAAGACCGCACTTTCAAATGGTCAGACTAAGGAAGAGGCTTATGAGGCATTCCAGAGTGCAGCAATTGTAAGCCTGTCTGAATCACTTACCAATGCTGGGCTTGATGATTCTCAGAAGACCGATCTTTCTGCAATGGCTCTTGCTTATGTAGCAGAGCTGGTTACAAAAGCAGGTGATCTCGGTTCAATTAAGACTGAACTTGAAGAGCTTGGTGTAGATAACCTGAATGTAGATACATTGGCAACTATGCTCGATAAGTATCTCATTTATGCAAAATAATTTATAAGTGTAAAAAACTTGCCGCAAGAGAAATTTGCGGCAAGTTTTTTAGTATAAGCCGGTGAGCGGTGTTCTTGTTTTACTAAAGCGGCTTAGCCGTAAAATGAAGGTCAACAGATTAATTAAAAATAATTAATATAAGTTTGTATAGATAATATTTTGTTTGAAAATGAAAAAATTAGACTTAAATACAAAATATATGTGTGATATAAAAAATAACGACTCCGCAAAGATGCGGAGTCATAATATTATCAGTTAAATATATTAATCTATAATAGAATTTATGGCAAATTCAGAAAAGCTTTAAGAATGTACATTATCCCACTTAGAGCCTT
>CALXUL010000075.1 GCA_944391635.1 uncultured Clostridia bacterium
TCTGAATACCTCCGGTAAGACCACCGTCGCGTTTTTCAAATCCGGCGACATCATCCCCCTGCCAGCAATGCATTGAAATAGGCGTATTATCACATATTTCAATCATTTTGTCTACATCTATGCCGTATTGAGCATAGTATTCTTTTGCAAGCTCATAGCCTTTTTTCACATCGTACATTAAACGTACCCCTTTCTGCGGACTAATAATCCACTTAAACTGTTACATAATAAAGTATACATTATTTTAAGTGAAAAAGCAAGGCAAAAAGTAAAAATACGCTAATAAACAGGTAAAGATAAGAGGAATTACAAGGTTTTACCGGTAGTTTGCAATTGTTTTTCTTTGGCACGTTTTTCTTCATAACGTATTTTACCCATACCAAGTCTTACAAGCTTTTTGATTTCAGTCTGTTTTGGTTTTCCCTCAAGAGCCTTTAGTATGTCAGCATCTGCCTCTTCTTCTATGCGAAGTCCGATGTAGGTTGTATGAGTTTTATCATAACGTGCCTGAGGAGTATCGGAATACCTGTATCCGTCATCGTAGTCATTTGTTTTCTTTCTCATATTTTCTGACCTCCATTTTACTATTAAATATTATAGTTATATAAGTTTTGAATGTCAAGATGTATTTAATGAAGAAAGTTGACCTGTTTTGTCGAAAAAAGTAAATTTGTGGCATATAAAAAGACCGCCTTAAAAATGAGACGGTCTTTTTGGGATTAAAGATTGTTTTTATCAATCAATATATCATCAGGAAAAAAGTTTTTTATCTGGCTGTATGATTCCATTTCCTCTTCATTGAGTGGTGGTGTAGGGGTGAGTCCGGTGCAGTCAGTAGCACTGCCTGAGTCTTCTATAGTTAATTTACTCATTTTGTAATCTTCTGAAAATGGTAATTTTTTACGATGTTTCATTTTGATGACCTCCTTTTAGTTGTATTATCCCCCAAAAATAAAGGTGATATTAAAAATATTAAAAAAAAGGTGGAAAAAAGGAATAAAATATGATAAAATATCTATAATGGATAAGTTTGTGCCGGGAGGAGTGGAACTTTGGATAGATATAGTTATAATCCCAACTCAAGAATTTCGAGAAGAATAAAGGAGCGCGAACGCAAAAGAAAAAAAAGAAAAAAGATAATTTCGATTTCTGTTGTTTGCGTAATTTTTGTAGGCGTTGTTTTTGGAGCGTATAAAATATCAGGAATTGAACTGCCGGTATTTGACCCGGTTGGAGGGTTTAAACGGCTCGGTGCTTTTATTGTACAAAATAGCAGTGAAGAAGAGAGTCAATCACCTGATGCAAAAGAGCAGGAGGCAGGAGATGAAGCGGGAGAACAGACAGATGCTGCCCAGACTCCGCAGCCGACAGAGGCGGTTATCAATACGCCTGCGCCATCAGAAGGCATATCAGAACAAACGCAGGAAAAATCTGCGGCGGGAATATATCCCCCCACATCTGAAAATAATAACCTCCTTGATATTTTCAAAAATGCTCAAGGCGAGGAAGAGAAGGTTTGCTGTCTGACTTTTGATGATGGACCTAATTCTGCAACTACACCAAAGATTTTAGATGTTTTAGCGGAGTATGAAATAAAAGCTACTTTTTTTGAAGTGGGTAATAACTTAAAAAATTATCCTGACCTGGCAAAACGCACATATGATGAAGGTCATCTTTTGGCAAACCATACATATACTCAAAAATACAGTACAATTTACAGTAATTGGGATAGTTTTTGGGGTGAAATTGAGCAGACGGAAAAATTAATTTCCGAGATTACTGGCAAAGAACCATTCAAGCTTGTACGTTTTCCTGGCGGAAGTTTTAATTCAGGTGTTTATGCGTCGGTGAAGCAGGATTTTAAGACTAAACTTGCTGAAAATGGGTATTATTATATAGACTGGAGCGTTGACAGCGGAGATGACGGGACAAGGAATGCAAGTCAGGTTCTTGAATATGTTAAGGATTATTGCGGCTCAAAGCCGGTGGTTTTACTGTTTGAGGATTCGCCGTCAAGAAATGCAAGCATACAGGCACTTGATGATATTATTGAATATCTTCAAAAGAGGGGATATGTTTTTAAAAGGCTTGATGAAATTAATTATTATACGCCCGACCAGGTAGTGCTGACTACGCCGGAGCCTGAAAAGCTGAGCGGATATGAAATATTCCGTTCAAGAGGGTACATATTCTAATATCAAGGAGAAAAAATGGAAAGAGTATTTCATACTCTTGACCCGGTATATAGCCAAGAGTCCAGAGTTCTTATTTTAGGTTCTATGCCATCGCCGAAATCAAGAGAATATGGTTTTTATTATGCACATCCTCAAAACAGGTTTTGGAAGGTGATTGCCGGGGTATACTGCGAAGGGGATATAAATACAATACAAAAGCGTCGTGATTTTTTGTTAAGGCATAATATAGCCCTATGGGATGTGCTCGCAAGCTGTGATATAAACGGGGCTTCCGATGCAAGCATTAAAAATCCCGAACCCAATAATATTCGTATGCTTCTTAAAAATTCAAAAATCGAGAAGATATTTACAACCGGCATGAAGGCATATTCGCTGTATAAAAAATTATGTTTTAAAGATACGGGAATAGAGGCAGTATTACTCCCGTCAACATCACCTGCAAATGCGCGTATGAGCTTGGCTGAATTAGTAAGCGCTTATGGTGCTATACGTGCTTTAACGGAGGGGAAATGATTTTTGAAAACTAAGAATCACACATATAGATGGCTGTGGAAAAACAGCAGGCAGAGCAGATTATTTATTGCTTTGCTGACTATACTTAATATTGTATATTCAATGCTTCAGTTGAGTTTTGTCAGTGCGTCAAAAAACGTTATTGACATTGCTACAAAGACAATAGAGGGCAGCATAAAAGATGCATGCATAACTTTGGTGCTGCTTTTGATTGTACAGCTGACACTTCAGATAGGTATAAATTTTGTAAACGTGCATGCCTGTTCAAGATTTGAAATTGCTTTGAAACGAAATGTATTCAGGACGCTTATGGAAAAAGAATACCTTGCAGTTTCAAAATATCATTCAGGCGAGCTGTTAAATCGAATCAATAGTGATGTATCAGTCATAGTAAATGGTATAATTGGTATAATCCCGTCAGCGGCTTTGTTTAGCACAAGCATTATCGGAGGATTTATAATGCTTTGCAATATTGACAGAACACTAGCATTTATAATTTTAGCCATTGGTCCAATAGTAGCTGTCGGCGCACGGCTGTATTCTGCAAAATACAAGCTTCTTCATAAAAAATGTCAGGCAGCAGACGGCGATACAAAATCGTTTATGCTTGAAATATTACAGAATTTGTTGGTTGTCAAGTCCTTTTGTAATGAGGAGTCGGTGCTTGACCGTGCGGAAGTGCTGCAGCGCAGAAGCTATCATTTAAAGGTTGTGCGCGTAATTGTTTCGATTGTAGCTAATATAGGGATGTTTTTGATATTTAACGCAGGATATTATTTTGCGCTGGCATACGGGGCATTCAGGCTTTATACAGGCGCTTTGGGTTATGGTGACGTAACGGCAATTTTGCAGCTTGTAAATAAAATTCAAAGCCCGTTTAAGAGTATGTCAAGCCTTGTGCCTCAGGCTTTTGCTGTAACTGCGTCTGCTGAAAGGCTTATAGAGTTCTATGAGCTTAGTGATGAGAAAAATTCTGGAGATGAATTGCCGGATAATTTTTATGATAAGTTCCGTGAGATAGTTTTTGATAATGTAACATTCAGATATTCTGACGATTCTGTTATTTCCGGAATAAATATGCGGATAAAAAAAGGAGAATGTGTAGTTGTTGCCGGAGAGTCCGGAGTTGGCAAAAGTACGGCTTTAAAATTGCTTTTAGGCATAATAAGTCCGGAATCGGGTAAAATATATTTAAGTGCAGACAGCCGGAATTATACTATAGGAAAAAATACGCGAAAACTCTTTTCATATGTGCCGCAGGGAAATTTAATTCTTTCAGGTACAATACGAGAAAATATTTGTTTTGCTTCGCCGGATTCTGGTGAAGAGGATATTATTCATGCGGCTAAAGTCGCCCAGATATGGGATTTTATAAGCAGTCTTGACGATGGGCTTGATACTAAACTCGGAGAGAAAGGAATGGGACTGTCGGAAGGGCAGGCTCAGAGGATTTCTATTGCCCGGGCAATTTTGTATGATGCACCGATTCTTCTTTTGGATGAATCAACATCTGCGCTCGATTCGCATACCGAGGCGGAGCTTTTAAAAGCAATTCAGAGCATGACAGAAAAGACTTGTATAATTGTTAGCCATAAGCAGGCAGCATTTGACATTTGTGATAACGTATGCTATGTGACAAAAAATAAATGATATTATAACAAAATAGCAGTAAAGGAAGGGCAGTGTAGAAATTGGGTAGATTTGATGGGATTTTGCTTTGCAGTGATTTAGATGATACGCTCCTTACAAGCGATAAAAAAATCTCGCAGGAAAATAAAAAGGCATTAGAAATGTTTATGTCAAATGGAGGTAAGTTTGCGTTTGCAACTGGTAGAGTGCCGCTTGGTGCAAGGCTTGCACTGGAATATATTGTACCAAATGCACCAATTATTTGTTTTAATGGCGCTGGAATATATGATTTTAACGACAATAAGCTGCTTTGGGAAAAGAGTTTGGATAAAGACGCGTATAAAGTGGTTGAGTATGTGGAGCAAAATATGCCTGAATCAGGAATAGAAGTTTGTACAAATGATAAAGTTTATTTTTGCCGCACCAACCGTATTGTAAGAATTCATAAGCAGATAGAGAAGTTTCCTGATAATGATAGTGATTACAGGAGTATACAAGAAGACTGGAAAAAAGTTATATTTATGCAGGAACATGAAGAGATGCCGAAAATTAAGAAGCTGATAGCCGAGTCGGAATATTCAGACAGTTATAGTTTTATACAAAGCAGTCCTAATTATTATGAGCTGCTGCCTAAGGGAGCAACAAAAGGTGATGCACTGCGAGAGCTTGCCCGTATTCTTGGTATCGATGAGTCGCGTACAATTGGTGTTGGAGACAATGAAAATGATTTCACCCTTGTAAGGTATGCGGGGATAGGAGTTGCGGTTTCCAATGCTGTATCTATGGTTAGAGATGCTGCGGATTATATTACGGTAGATAATAACCACAGCGCCCTATGTGCAATAATCGAAGGTCTGGATAAAGGCAGAATAAGTTTTGATAAAAAAGGCTCTGAAATATAAATTTATCAGAGCTTTTTTGTTGCCTGAAATTGTGTATTAACACTGCGTTGGGATAAAGTGTATACAATATATTGTGTTTGATGGTGTAATCAAAATGTAATATTAGGAAAAACTCGGCAGGTATGCGGATTTTATGGAAACTGTGTATAATTGTCACAATAATTTTTAAAAAAGCTGTTGACACCATCATAATATAGCGGTATAATCATAGAGCACCTACAAGATATTGTGCAATACAATATAAAAATATAATTTAATTACAAAATGTGTGTTTTGGGAAAAGGTATAGGAATGAATATTCGTATATCTTTAAAGGAAAGGAGAAAAAAGTAAGGTCATGGTAGAAAAGATTGTAAAGAGAGATGGCAGACAGGTTGATTTTGACATTGACAAGATAGCCGAAGCAATAAATAAAGCGTTTATTGCCAGTACACAGCGTGACGATAAAGAATATTCTAAAAAGCTTGCTCAGCAGGTAGAGTTTGAGCTTGAAGAGATAGGATTTGATATGCCGTCTGTTGAACAGATTCAGGATAGTGTTGAGAGAGTTCTTGTTAAAAACGGGCATGTGCGTACGGCTAAAGCGTATATGGTATATCGAGCTGAGCGTACAAGAGTTCGGCAGATGAAAACTAATCTTATGCAGATATATGAGGATATAACCTTTAAAGATGCCAAGGATTCCGATCTTCAGCGTGAAAATGCGAATGTAAATGCGGATACCGCAATGGGGACAATGCTCAAGTATGGATCAGAGGGCGCAAAGCAGTTTTATGAGATGTTTGTTTTGAAGCCTGAATATGCTGAAGCGCATAAAAACGGAGACATACATATACATGACCTTGATTTCTTGACTATGACGACTACCTGTACACAAATTGATTTAATTAAGCTGTTTAAGGGTGGATTTTCAACTGGTCATGGCGTGCTTCGTGAGCCGAATGATATTGCAAGCTATTCGGCGCTTGCATGTATTGCCATTCAGTCTAACCAGAACGACCAGCACGGCGGTCAGAGTATTATTAATTTTGATTATGGGATGGCGCCTGGAGTTATTAAGACATATCAGAGAAAATATACCCAGAATCTTCAGAAAGCAATATATTTGATGTCGGGTACAGATATTTCTGAGGCTGACCTTAAAACAATTAGGAAAAAATTGGTTGAGGAAGGAAATGTTCTTAGAATTGCAGATAACAAGAGCTATCGCAAAGCAGAACTGCCTGAGCTTTTGAAGCTTGGCGTTGATGAGGAAACAGCGAAGAAAGCACAGGAATATGCGGCAAAAATTTCTGTAAAAGAAACAGACCGTGCAACATATCAGGCAATGGAAGCATTTATTCATAACCTCAATACAATGAATTCCAGAGCCGGTGCACAAACGCCGTTTTCATCAATCAACTATGGTATGGATACCACAGAAGAGGGAAGAATGGTTATTAAGAATGTACTGCTTGCTAATGAAGCAGGTCTTGGCAACGGTGAAACACCTATTTTCCCAATTCAGATTTTCCGTGTAAAAGAAGGAATCAGCTATAATCCTACTGACCCTAATTATGATCTGTTTAAGCTTGCTTGCAGGGTTAGTGCAAAACGACTGTTCCCGAATTTCTCGTTTGTTGATGCGCCGTTTAACTTGAAATATTATAAAGGTACGCCTGAGACAGAGATAGGATATATGGGTTGTCGTACACGTGTAATAGGCAATGTATATGATCCTGACCGTGAGATTAGTAACGGGCGTGGAAATCTCTCATTTACATCAATAAATCTACCGAGGATAGCTATAAAGGCAAAGGGTGATATTCCTTGGTTCTTTGAGGAACTTGACAGAAAAATTGATCTTGTAATTGAACAGCTTTTGGACAGGTTTGAAATACAGGCTAATAAGCGCGTAAAGAACTATCCGTTCCTTATGGGTGAGGGCGTATGGATTGACTCTGAAAAACTGGGACCGAATGATTTTGTACGTGAGGTGCTCAAGCACGGAACACTTTCAATCGGATTTATCGGACTTGCAGAAACGCTTGTTGCACTGATTGGAGAACATCATGGTCAGAGCGAACGCGCACAAAATCTCGGGCTTGATATAATATCGCATATGCGTGCAAGAATGGATGCAGAAAGCCAGAAAACACATATGAATTTCACGCTTCTTGCAACGCCTGCAGAGGGATTGTCAGGGCGCTTTGTAAAGATAGACAAGCAGAGATTTGGAATTATCCCGGGTGTTACCGATAGGGACTATTATACAAACTCATTCCATATACCTGTATACTTTAATATAGGCGCATTTGATAAGATTAGGCTTGAAGCGCCATATCATGCCCTGACAAATGCCGGTCATATATCATATGTTGAACTTGACGGCGATCCGACTAAAAACCTTGACGCTTTTGAAAAGGTTATAAGAGCAATGCATGATGCAGGAATAGGATATGGTTCGATCAACCATCCGGTTGACCGTGACCTGATCTGCGGATATACAGGAATTATAGGTGATAAATGTCCTTTGT
>CALXUL010000076.1 GCA_944391635.1 uncultured Clostridia bacterium
CTGTCATAAAATAAGGAGCGCTTAACAAACGCTCCTTAATATTTGCTTGTGTAGCACAGTCGGTAGTGCAGCGCATTCGTAATGCGCAGGTCGCCGGTTCAAGTCCGGCCACAAGCTCCACAAAAAATGGGACAAAGAAAATTTGTCCCATTTTTTGTTTTATAAAAATAATCTGATATATTATATTTTCTATATATTAAAAGGGATGAAGTTCAAACACCTCATCCCTTTTTCTCTCACGAAATAATACTCTTTTTAATATAATTAAAAGATTCTCCCCTAATTTATCTGTTATTTCTCTTATTTGTTTATTGCTTTATACTGATCGCTTATCTCTTGGATAATATCATTTCCGCCGTTTGACTTCCATCTTTCAAGCTCAGCTTTCCATTCATCCTCGCCTATTTGACCAACTATATAACGTGTTCTTGCCTCGCTGATTATAGCATCAAGCTGCGGACCCTTCTTTGAGTAGGTATCAGATACAAATGCTTCTGCGGGATTTGCAACAGCATACTGCTCATTATCCTTGTATACACGGTCAACTTCTTTAGCAGTTTCGTTTGCATAAGTCTTAACAAGCTCAAGTTCTACTATACCTGTGCTGATCTTATTAAGGTCACCAAACTCTTTTGTAAGATTGGAGTCTGTTGTAACCTCAGCAAAACCGTCTACTATTTCATACTGTCTGCCCTCTATACCGTAGTTCATAAGATTCATTGCAGCCTGGTCGTTCATCTTATCCATTACGCCAAGAACAAATTCAAGATCCTCTTCATTTGGCAAAGCCTTTTTCGGGAATACAAAGTAACCGTTATAACCTGTAGTCGGAAGAGTTCTTATCTCAGAATTGGCATCCCTCTTCAAATAGCCGAATACACCAACTTCAGCATTAGGATCTTTTGATGCAATATTAGTTGCAAGTCTTCTTGCTCTGTCAGCAACATCTATAATTACACCAGCTTTACCTGTTAAGAACTGTTCATCCCATTTCGTACCGTCATATGTTGCCATATCCTGGTTTATGAGCTGTTCATCATACAGTTTCTTCAAGAACTGCATTGCCTCAAAATACTCATCTGTCAAGAAGTCAGGAATCATATTGCCTTCTTCGTCAACACCATATTTATTAGGTGCACCAAACCAAACTGCCAAATTCTCAAAACTTGTCGGTGATGTAGTCATTATCATACCGAATGTATCATTCTGACCGTTACCGTCAGGGTCATTTTCCTTAAACGCCTTCAGCACATTATAGAATTCATCTATTGTAGTCGGAATTTCAAGCCCAAGATTTTTGAGCCAATCAGCACGTATGGATACGCCATTTCTTCCCAAGGTTCTTGCACGATAAAGCCCATAAACCTTACCATCTATAGAAATATTATTCAATATAATCGGGTTTGCCTGCGAAAGATTAGGATACTTGGAAGCATCGGATATTTTATCACCTATCTCCCAGAATGTTCCTGCTCTTGAGTTCTGGATAATACTTGAACTTCTGGTATCTACCAACAATACCATAGGATAGCTTCCCGAACCCAGTGTTGCGGTAAGCTTTTCACCATATGACGATGCCGGAACCCACGAAATATCCAGCTTTGCACCTATATACTCTTCCAGAGCCTGCCATACCGGAGAGTCCGGAGTTGCAGATTGAACATCCTCCTGTGAACAGAGAATTGTTATAACAGGATTTTCAAGATCAAGCGTTGTTGTAGTACTTCCGCAGCCAGCAAGCGTGCCTAATATCATAGCCGCTCCAAGGGCTGCTGCTGCAATTCTTTTCTTTAACATATTTTTTCCTCCTTTATTTTGAGAAGAATACTCTTCCCTCTCCCCATTTTTAACCCTTTATAGCTCCAACCATAACACCTGCTGCAAAATGCTTCTGCAGGAATGGATAAACAATAAGAATCGGCACAGTTCCTACAACTATAATCGCCATCTTCAAAGTTTCCTGCGGCAGCTCAACATTTGGGTCTGCTTCCGCAGCCTGCGCCATAAATACTATATTTCTTAATATTAAAGTAAACGGATATTTTTCCTGGCTCTCAAGATACAATAAAGCGCCAAAGTAGTTATTCCAGTATCCTACCGCATAAAATAACCCGAAAGTCGCCAGCATTGGCAAAGAAAGCGGCAATGCAATTTTTACAAAAATACCCAAATCGGTACAGCCATCGATTGATGCTGCCTCTTCAAGTCCTGCCGGCAGCTCCTGGAAAAAGTTCTTTGAAATAAGCATGTTATATGCCGATATAACACCGGGCAAAATCAATGCTGCATATGTGTCATAGAGTCCCAATCCCTTTACTACCAAGAATGTAGGAATCATACCACCTGAAAATACCATCGTAAACAGTACGCAGTTTAGCATAATATTTCTACCTACAAGATTACGCCTTGAAAGCCCATATGCCATTGTAGTAGTGAAAAACAAACTTGCAAGAGTTCCCACCAGCGTAACACCTACAGACACCCCAAGACTCTGGAACACACGCGTACCATAGTCATTTAAGTCAAATATACGCTTATAAGCATCTACAGTAACCGTTTCCGGAATTATAAACAGCGGTCTTGTCAAAATCTCTGTTTCAGTTGCAAAACTTGCCGCTATAACATACAAAAACGGAATAACCATTGTTATCGCCAATACCGTCAGTACTGCATAAATTATTACATCTCCGATTATCTCACCAATCGTTTTTCTTTTATATGTTAACATACTGACACCTCCTTAGAATAATCCTGCCTGACCATGGCGCTTTGCCAAAAAGTTTGCGCTCTGGATACAGATTATACTTATGATTGATTTAAACAGACCAACTGCGGTTGAATAACCGTAGTTACCATCAACCCTACCCACATTATACACATAGGTGTCAAAAGTTTCAGAGGTTGTCTTATTAAGGTCATTCTGCATAAGGATTATCTGTTCAAACCCGGTATCAAGTACCGCGCCCATACGCAGAATAAACATTGTAATTATAGTTGAAGTAATAGCAGGGAATGTGATATAAAACATCTGCTGCCATCTGTTTGCGCCGTCCACAATCGCAGCTTCGTACTGCTCCATATCCACACCAGCAAGAGCGGCAAGGAAGATTACCGTTCCCCAACCGGTTTCTTTCCATATATTCTGAATCAAAAGCACCCAGTATATATTCGACGGAGTGTCCAACACATTTATCGACTGCCCTGTCAGCCTTTTCATTATCTCATACAGCGCGCCGCCTGTAAATCCATCTATTGACGGCGTTTTTACAAGCATGAACGTAATTGAACAAATAACCACCATTGATACAAAATGTGGTACATATACAAGAGTCTGTACTGCCTTTTTATACCATTGGATTTTCATTTCATTCAAAAATAATGACAAAATTATCGGCAGCGGGAAGAAAAATACCAGGTTCATTCCCGATATGATTAATGTATTTTTAAACAGCCGCAGGAAATCCGAGTCGGTAAAGAAATCCGTAAAGTTTGAAAACCCTACCCACGGTGCCATCCAAAAATTAATGCCGGCGTAATAGTCTTTAAACGCAATAAGTACTCCCCACATCGGTACAAACTTGAAAAGAATAAAAAACAGCGCACCTGGCAAAAGCAATAGATATATCCATTTATCTTTTTTGATTCGCGTAAGTTTTCTTTTACGTTCAATCAGCTTTTGCTCCGGCGAAAGAGTTATCTTTTCTACCTTAGCCATCTAAAATCCTCCCTTTTAATTATCTTAAATAATTATACTGCATTTTTACCGTAAAGTCAACATTTTTTCCGAGAAATTTTGTTAACTTTATACAAATAGCAATAATTTTTTCTCTTATTGCATATTTTCACTATTCTTGCAAAAAAGCTTCAAGACGCATAACTTCAAGACCGGCAAGCATTACTATTCCGGTTCCGTGTGTATCGTTCAAATTCCAGCCAAGTTCATACTTATAGTAATCCGGCAGGAACGAAAATTCAGAGCCACGGCATACTCCGTATACATTACCGCAATAATCCACCGACACCTCAGAAATACCGCGCCAGCCCCTTATTACGGCATTTATGTACTTTTCTGTATCACGAAGCCAACCAAATCTTACTCCCCTCGAAAACGCATAAATAAACATAGATGTGCAAGATGTTTCAGGATATGATTCCCAGTCAGTTAATACCTGATGCCACATACCTTTTTCATCCTGAAGCTTTACATAATTCTGACAAAGAGTATTTAAGAACTCAATAAGCTCATCACGCAAAGCATGATTTTCCGGCAGCTTTTCCAGAAGCTCTGTCAGCGAAAATACCACCCAGCCGTTACCTCTCCCCCAAGGCACACCAGTCATTTTCTCATATTTGAAATCGTATACATGCGACATTATACCTTTGTCCGGAATAAACAATCTCTTTTTAAATCCAATAAACTGCCTTGCCGCATCATCTATATACTTTATATCGCCGGTAAATTCATAATATCTCGTTAAAAACGGTACACTCATATAGAGGTCATCCGCCCACATAGTCATGTTATGGAAAGAATGAAGCTGTTTTCTTCTGAAAAAGCTTCCGTCATCAAGCCGGCTTTGATGATTTGAGATATAGTCGCCCACATAATTTGCTACCTTATCTACATTTTTAAGGTCAAGATATTTTGCCGCCTCAAGCAGCGCCGAGGCAAACGAACCACAATCATCAAGAGAATCTATTGATGTGAGCAGATTATGTATTGCCGTCGCACCACCATACTGTTCTTTATCCCACAGCGCATAATCAAGCGTATCTATACAAAGCTGCATATGCTCACGTATATACTCTTTAATATCCTCAGAGCCTATTTCAAGCGCCGTATGAAGAAGCCCATAAAGCGTCACCCCCAAAGGATAACTCCATCTGCCAAAACAGGTATTTTCATTATATGGTCTTACTACCGTATACGGCATATCAAGCCGCCAAAACCTTTTAGGCTCACCAAGCGTCTTTTTCAGCGTCACAGCCGCATCAAAATCGAACACTTCTTCCTTCCGGAAATCGCCTATGTATATCCACTTATCTAAGCTTCCCTTTACATTTGCAGGATTTTCAAGAGTAATATCTCCGCAGTCAAGTTCATAGCCCCAGTCATTATCCGATCCGACAGCCTTAACCATTATATCGTGACATCCAAAACCAACATCAGCAACAAAACTTCCATTCCCTCCTGAATAAACTTCTTTTTTGTCAATATATACTGTTGCTTCTGTCAGTGTTTTGATATTGAATTCATATGACGCCATACCCTTTTTCATAAAGATACCGCGCGTCCAGCCAACTGCATAACCATCACTTGCCCCGAACATTCTCATAAATTGTCCCTGCTTGAGTTCTTTTACTCCCCATCTTATTTCGGGATAAAGCCTTACATCCATTTCAGATTCACTGATACCAACATAGTAGTTATCGGGCGTATAATCCTTGTCAACAGGCTCGGTAAACACCCAGCCCTCCATACCTTCGCGTTCCTTTGTTGGCATTAGCATGTAATATGCCCATTTTCCAATCCAGGTCCCAAACTGACCTCCAAACCCGGCTTTTGTTTTCTGGAAACGAATACGCAAATCATTGTAGCCCTTTTTAAGGGGGATATTTATCCTTGTTGCCGTTTCGCTGTAACGTTCCTTGAATAGGTCTGATTTAAAAATCATTTCTCCGTTAGAAAATATCTGCATCGGACCAAAACAATTTACATCAAACCCTATCGCAGAGTCTGAGTCAACATAATACTTTGCAAACGCCCATACACACATCGACTCCTCCGCATCCGGAAAAATATCATTAAAATCAACACGATAACGATAATCTTTAGTTCTTAAGATTCCCTGATTAGTATATGCTCTGTAATACAAGCCATGTTTTATATTCTGACCTATAAACCTGTATGCAAGAGCTTCTATAATAGATTTTGGGTCTGCGCCGTCATAAGCATTTATACTATGCGCCGAATCAATATAATAACCCATTTTTCTCTCCCCTTTATTAAATAATACTCCTATTCTTACTTCATAGTATACATTATTTACGAAAAAAAGTCAATTCTGTACGCGTTTTTTTTGCACATTGATTAAAATTGCCAAATAATTAATAAAGTTTGCAAAAATTCCAATTTTCATATAAATTTTCCGGTTATATATTTTTCGAAACCGGAAATCATAATTATTGCCGAATATTTTACGGCACAAAAGATCTTTTGTTTTTATTCGAAAGGAGAGGACGTCTGTTGAAAAAAGACTCCGGACTTATCTATGCCACACAAACAGGAAGCGCGGTAGCTCTGTCCGATGTTCCCGACCCGGTATTTGCTGACAAAATTCTCGGCGACGGGATTGCTATTATCCCGACCGAAAATGAGGTAAAATCTCCGGTCAACGGGGAGATCAAACGTGTTTTTGATACTAAACACGCGTATTCAATACTGTCAGAGGACGGTCTTGAAATTTTGGTTCATATCGGCATTGATACTGTTGAGCTTAACGGACGCGGTTTTACTTCCAAAGTAAAAGCCGGCGATATTGTTAAAGTCGGTGATGTTATCTGTGAAGTTGATTTAGCGCTTCTTAATTCGGAGAATTTCTATATTCATACTCCAATCGTAATCACTAATATGGATAAGCTTAAAGAGCTTACTCCCCACCCGGGCTATACTGTTGCAGGCAAGACTGTTGCCATCAGTTATTCGCTCTAAAAATCTGCGCCGGATGTTTTATCCGGCGTTACATATTTTCTTCTTTTTATGTATATTTAACCAAAAAAACGGAAATGATAGTTTTGACAAAACATATAAAAGGAAGGAATATATATGAGAAAAAAAAGCTTTAAATTACTTGCTTCGGTAATGAGTATTATTTTTCTGCTCCACTCCCCCGCTTATGCCCTATCAAAACGCGGTTCTACCGGAAATGAGGTAAGGCTTATCCAGCAACGGCTTATACAATGGGGGTATATGACCGGTTCTGTCGATGGAATATATGGGTCTAAAACAGAAGCAGCTGTAAAACGTTTCCAACAAAATAATGGTTTAACCCCAGATGGAATTGCAGGCTCGGCAACTCTTGAAAAAATGGGCATATCCTCACAAACCACTCAAACCTCAAGCGATAATAACATACGTCTTCTTGCCATGCTTATAAATGGCGAAGCACGCGGCGAAACATATGAAGGTCAAGTTGCAGTTGGAGCTGTGGTTTTAAACAGGGTGAAACACTCTTCCTTCCCTAATTCCATCGCCGGAGTAATTTATCAAAATGGCGCTTTTACAGCCGTTGATGACGGACAAATTAACATGAACCCCACTCAATCCTGTATAAATGCCGCAAGAGATGCCATGAACGGATGGGATCCTTCCGGCGGAGCAATTTACTATTATAACCCCGCGACAGCTACCAATCAATGGATAAGATCCCGTCCGGTAATTAAACAAATTGGAAAGCATGTGTTCTGTAAATAATGTTCTCTTTTTTTAGTTTAAAACACTGCAAATAAAAAAATGCCAACCGCATGATATTTAATCTCATGCGGCTGGCTTTTTTAAATTTCTATAGCAAGATTTCTAATAATACAATTCTTTTTCTTCGCTAATTTTAATGTGCTTTGTGTCACGACCTTTTTATTATCATACCAGGCTATCCAATACTTAGCATCATTTACCATCTCTGCATTCCGTCTCTGCATACACCCTGGGCGGTATGTTTTGTCACTAATATACTTAACATCACACGCAAAATTCAAAATCCGTTTCATTCTATCCTTGCTATCATTCTCCCACGCACGATTATATTCTTTGCAGGGCAGATACAGTTTTAGACGAATATCAGGGTATTCATCAAACAAATCCATAACCACCTCTGACGCAAGCATATCAAAGCCCTTTGCGCCTCCCGATATAAATTCCTTGACGCCAAGGTTTATTACATCCACAATTGCTGCAGATAAAAGTTTTCCTGCGGTTATGGGATCTGCAGACATAACCCTATGTCCGGTAAAGAAACACACATCATCCCTCAAAGCTTTACAGCACCTTTCCATTAAACAGCAGATATTAAATCACTCATAGAATAATAACCGCAAGGTCTGTCTTTCATAAACACCGCAGCTTTTACTGCTCCTACCGCAAATACTTCCTTCGATGATGCTTCATGAGAAATCTCTATAATCTCGTCTTGACCGGCAAATATTACATTATGCTTTCCAACTATTGTCCCGCCGCGTACCGAATGCAGACCTATCTCGTTCTTCTGTCTTTTTCTTCTTACGCTATGACGGTCATAAACATATTCTGCGGTATTCTCAATAACCTCATTAATGCCGTCCGCAATCGCCAATGCCGTACCCGACGGCGCGTCTATTTTCTGGTTATGGTGCTGCTCTACAATCTCAATATCAAAATTACCGTCTAAAACCTTTGCCGCTTTTTTGGCAAGTTCTATTAACAGGTTTATTCCAAGGCTCATATTCGCCGAGAAAAATACCGGTATTTTTGTCGATATATCAACAAGTTTTTGCTTTTGTTCTTTACTGAGTCCGGTTGTCGCAACTACCACAGGCATATTCCTTTTTACTGCAAAATCAAGCAATAAATCAAGTGCCGATGGATGTGAAAAATCCACTATAACATCAGCCTCTATTCCGCATTTTTCAGGATTTGTGAAAACAGGGTAGGTATTAGGCAGACAATCGTTAATATCAAGCCCTGCAACTATACTTACACTCTCCGAGGCCGCAGCCACTTTTGTTATCGCCTGACCCATCTTCCCGTTGCAGCCATTTAAAATAATCCTTGTCATATGTGTTTCCTCCGAATTAAAGCTTTACAACGCCGTAATCATCAAGGGATTTTTGTAGTTTCTGCGCGTTTTGAGGATCCATCTCTCCCAAAGGCAAACGTAGATTTCCAACCTTATAGCCAAGCATACGCATAGCAGTCTTGACCAGAACAGGGTTCACCTCTATAAACAGATTATTTATAACATCCAGCATCTCAAGTTGAAGCTTAAGAGCAGTATCGGTATCTCCATCGAGATAGCTGCGGCATATATTATGAGTCTGCTCAGGCAGAATATTTGCAACAACCGATATTACACCTTTTCCTCCAAGCGACATTATCGGTACAATCATATCATCATTACCTGAATATATGGAAAGCTCAGGCACCTCTGCTGCAACCTTTGCCGTATACCCTATATTCCCGCTCGCTTCTTTAATAGCAACAATATTTTCAACCTTTGCCAGTTCCTTTAATACCGGTATAGATAGATTCATTCCAGTTCTTGACGGTACATTATATAATATTATAGGCAAACTGCAGCATTCGGCAATGGCCTTAAAATGTGCTATAATTCCTGATGTATTTGCCTTATTGTAATACGGAGTAACGCTTAAAATAGCATCAGCGCCTACCCTTTCTGCCTCCTTTGTTAAATACACCGCATGCGGCGTGTCATTTGAACCGGTTCCCGCAATTACCGGAATTCTTCCGGCTGCTTTTTCTACCGCATAACGTATTACTTCAATATGCTCTTCATTCGGCATAGTTGATGCCTCTCCCGATGTTCCGCATATTATAAGTGCATCGGTTTTGTTATTTATATGCATCTCGATAAGCTCACCAAGTGCATCATAATCAACCTTAAGCCCGTCAAATGGAGTTACCAGCGCAACTCCCGAGCCTGTAAATACCAGCTTCTTCATTTATACCATTCCTTTCAATCAAAAACCAAACTATCAGTCAAGATACCCCTTTGCAGTCAGAAGCTCTGCCATTAGCACCGCACCGCCGGCTGCGCCGCGTAGCGTATTATGCGACAAGCATACAAACTTATAATCATACTGTGTATCAGGACGAAGGCGACCTATTGATACTGCCATTCCTCCCTCAAGCATACGATCAAGCTTTGTCTGCGGACGGTTATCCTCTTCAAAATAATGCAGGAACTGCTTCGGTGCATGCGGCAGTTCAAGACGCTGCGGCTCACCGGCAAATTCTGCCCATTCCTTCTTAATTTCTTCTATTTCAGGTTTCTTCTCAAAGCTTACAAATACCGCTGCCATATGTCCATTTGACACCGGCACTCTCAAACACTGAGTTGTAATTTTAGGGCTGTCTGCGTCCACAATTACGTCATTTTCAATATGTCCCCAAATCTTCAGCGGTTCAACCTCGGATTTTTCTTCTTCCCCGCCGATATACGGAATCATATTATCCACCATCTCCGGCCAGCTTTCAAAAGTCTTTCCCGCTCCTGAAATAGCCTGGTATGTGGTAGCCAGGACCTTTGTTATACCATATTTCATAAGCGGATGAAGCGCCGGAACATAGCTTTGAAGAGAACAATTGGATTTTACAGCAATAAATCCTCGCTTTGTTCCAAGCCTTTTTTTCTGAGCGTCTATTATCTTCGCATGCTCTGCGTTTATTTCAGGAATTATCATCGGTACATCAGGAGTATGACGATGTGCTGAATTATTGGAAATTACCGGGCATTCCGCTTTTGCATAAGCTTCTTCAAGCGCACGGATTTCATCCTTTTTCATATCTACCGCGCAAAATACAAAATCTACCATTGCCGCAATCTTTTCAATATCTGCTGTTGCATCAAGCACGGTCATATCTTTTACCGACTCAGGAATCGGTTCGTCCATTGACCACTTTTTCCCAACAGCATCGGCATATTTCTTACCTGCGCTGCGCGGCGAGGCAGCAAGCACTTCAATTTTGTACCAAGGATGGTTATAAAGTAATGTTATAAACCTTTGACCTACCATCCCTGTAGCGCCTATTATTCCGACTTTATAGCTTTGTTTCATTTTTTTCCTCTCCTTATTCTGCATTTAAAAAGCAATAGCTTTTTCGCTATTGCCGCTAAATTTACCCAATGTAATTTACAGCAGTAGCACTCCATCTTTCGATGACAGTCACAATGCTCTTAACATTGTGCCCAGCTTCAGCGGTATTCGGCAGACCGCATCACTTCGGCGGCACTTCCTTTCCCTACAGCCGCATATTGCCGAACGACTGCCGCAGGTACTGATAAGCTCCGCGCCTCTACTTCTATTCTATGCTATATTATCACCCTTTTATCATTATGTCAAGGTATTTTTTCAACTTTCTTGTTTTTGCGTGATTTTTATGCTATTATATATATTAAAGAGGTGACCATAAAATGATAATTTCTATAATTGGACTGGGACTTATAGGCGGCTCGATAGCAAGAAGGCTTCGCGGATTTCACAATGCAGAAATTTACGGTGCAGATACAGATGAGCAAACACTTCGTCTTGCTCTTGCCGATAACGTTATAGACAAAGGATTTAAAGATGGATATGAGGCAATATCTGATGCGGATTTTATTATTCTCTGCCTTTATCCCAAGCAGAATGTTGACTTTTTATTAAAAAATGCCTCAAGCTTTAAGCAGGGCTGTGTTATTACAGATGTTTCAGGAGTAAAGGAATTTGTTTTAAGCTCAATTGAAGGGAAGCTCCCCGATACAGTCCAATTCGTCGGTGGTCATCCTATGGCAGGGCGCGAAACAGGAGGATATAAAAGCTCCACCGATACGCTTTTTGACGGTTCAAGCTATCTTATAACACCTACAGCAAAAAACAGCCCGGAAAGTATTGCTCTTGTACGCGAAATGGCAGAGTACATAGGTGCAAGGCATGTTATTACTACCTCGCCCGAAGAACACGACGCAATGATTGCCTATACAAGCCAGCTAATGCATGTTGTAGCAGTCGCACTATGTGATAATCCTCTGCTTGAACGCGCGGCTAATTTTTCAGCAGGGAGCCTTCGCGACTGCACAAGAGTAGCACTTATAAATGCAGATATGTGGAGTGAACTGTTTTTAGAGAACAAAGACGCCCTTTGCGATAGAATTGATGAACTCTGTTTAAGCCTAAACAATCTCAAAAAAGCGATTGTAGGCGGCGACCGTGAAATGCTGATAAAGCTTTTGGAAGCCGCCACAGCAAGAAAACAAAAATGGCTGAATGAAACTGTGAGATAAAAAATTAACCAGTTTTGTTTCGAGCTTGTTTTATCTTTCATTTGCCATATCAAATTTGCCATTTGAAATTTTTTCAGATGGCTTTTTTTATACCTCTTTATTCAACCTCACAATTTTTTATCGCATAATCTAACAAAATATTTATAAGCTCATTTCTGGAACGATTTGTTCTTATCGAAAGATCATCAAGATTTTTTACCGTTTCATCTTTTATTCGTATAGAAAATGTCTTATAGCCGTCCTCGCCTTTTAAAGGCTTTTTATTTATGATGAGTTTTTGCTTCATTTTATTTCACCTCACCATTATTATGCCTTGACATATGTTATAAATATATGTTATAATTTATAACATAAAGAAAATAAGGAGGATCAGCTTTGAAAAAGAACTCGATTTTTGGCAGTATACTGTTACTTATTATAATATCATTTCTTTGTATTATTGTGACGGTATCAATTGCATTATTGGCAAGTGCTGCTGATACGGAACTATTCAATTTCCAAAATCTTAATTTTTCTAATATGCTACCTATTTTAATAGTCGGCGGTATTTTAAGCTGTTTTATCATAGGAATTGCCGTGCTGATTGTAGGAAAAAATGTATTCTTTGCATTCAAAGATTACTTTTCAAAATCTAAAACAAATGAAAAGGAGTAAAAAAATGAATTGTACAAATCATCCTGATGTAGACGCACAGGGTATGTGCGCTTATTGTGGAAATCCATTTTGCAAGGAATGTCTTGTTGAAGTAAAGGGAAGAATGTACTGTAAGGAGGATCTCGAAAAGGTCTTTGATCAAGCTTCACAGTCTTCAAACACACAGCCTACTATCAACATTACAAATCAAAACGCAAATACTAACATAAACGGAGGTTTTTACGGACCGAGAAAATGCAAAATAGTTGCGCTTATTTTATGTTTATTGGGCTTTCTTGGTATTGCCGGAATTCATAGAATGTATGTAGGCAAGGTTGGCAGCGGAGTTTTATACTTTTTTACATGTGGAATATGCTCAGTCGGTACAATTATCGATTTAATATCCATATTATCCGGCGGATTCCGAGATAGTTACGGTCAGCCATTGCAATAATCATAAAAATTTACCGCCATTAAAATAACAAAAAAATCAGCCTCCTATACAAGTGTGGGCTGATTTTTATTTTATAGTATTACTCATTTTAATTACATAATCGGGGAAAACAGCCTAAAAAAGCCTTCTTTAAGCCGCATTATTCGTGGGCGGTTCATATATTCCTCCAAAGTAAGAATATGCGAGTCGTTAATGTCATTCTCGAAAATTGTCCTGCAATGAGATGCTACGCGCCCGGAATACATAAATGCATTAAGCTCAAAATGCAGCTGAAAGCTTCTGATGTCAATATTGGTTGTGCCAATTGTAGCTATCTTATCATCCACTACCATCGTTTTTGAATGTATAAATCCTTTATGCAGGTATATTTTTACTCCTGCATTTAACATTTCGTCAAGATAGGAAAAGCTTGTATAATATACATATGATTTATCGGGTTTACCGGGAATCATGATGCGTACGTCTATACCGGAATCTGCCGCCATCACCAGCGCATTTATAAAGGTCTGGTCCGGCACAAAATACGGGGTTTGTATATAAGCATATTTTCTTGCAGAGTTTAACATCTTTATCATACCGCACTTGATTTCCTCAGCGGGCGAGTCAGGACCCGATGCTACTATCTGTATCGGAATATTTTCTTTTACTGCGGGTTTATCATGGTATATGGTATCAAGATTTTCGGTAATATTATCATGTGTAGAAAAATCCCAGTCCAAGCTAAAATATTTATCTACCAGCTTCACACTTTCGCCGGTAATCCTGATATGTGTGTCACGCCAGGGATTAAGCTTTTTTTTGCCCATATACTCATCGCCTATATTCATACCACCCAAATATGCACACTGCCCATCCACCACAACAATTTTCCTATGGTTTCGGTGATTAATTTTAGACAGTGAGAAGATGCTCACCGGATAAAACCTTACCGCTCTTGCATTTTTACATTTATTAAGCCGCCTGAAAAAGCTTCTCGGCGTAAGTATACAGCCAACCGAATCATAGAGAAGCCGCACCTTAACTCCCGACTCCGCCTTCCTCACAAGCGCATTCATTATCCGATTTCCTATATCGTCATTACGTATGATAAAATACAGCACGTTAATATATTCTTTCGCGTTTTCAATATCCTTAAGCAGGTCGCTGTATTTATTCTCCGCTTTAGTGTATATTTTAACAGAATTATTCTCGGTTAAAAGGCAGTTATATTTGCAAAAGTACCGTACAATATCCAAATCGGGCACCTCGCGTGCGGCGTCCATATCCAAAAAATTCATCTGCCGGTTTAGCCTATTTGTTATTTCCTCGCCATACATTTGTTTTTCAAGATATATTTTACGTGTATGTCTCTTCATCCCTAAACCGAAAATCAGAAATATAACCAATCCCCCCACCGGAAAAAGAATAAAGCAAAGCACCCATGCCATACTTACAATCGGGTCACGGCGCTGAAAAAATACAACCACTATTATCAAAATAAAATTTATGAAATAAGAAAAAGCCAAAAAATTTTCAACCCCCGGCATATCCGCGCCTCCGTTCCCCTATAAAATATACTGCCCCTACAACCAGCACAGCCGCCACCGTACCTGAAAAATCTATAAATACATCGCTGACCTGAGAGCCTCTGCCGTCTGAAAAAAGCTGCAAAAACTCATCACAGCAAGCAGTAAAAAGCCCGGTAAATGCAACATAAACCGCACCTCTTTTAAACCCAAATTTTGTGTTCTTTATTCCAAGCCCCAAAAAGAACGCCTGCAAAAAAAACTCGGTAATATGGGCTGATTTCCTTATGAAAAAATGGGATATGGTTATACCGGTTCCGGAAAGAAGCTTCAATATCCAACTAAGCACACCTGAACTAATCTCGGCTGAAACCTCGCCTGACTGTGCAGAATTTGCAAATATAATTATTGTTATTAAAGCTGCAATCGCAAAATAAATCCGGCTCTTCTTCATTAACCATTTCCCTTTCTGAACTTATAGACGGGATTTAAAATCCTCATAAGAAAACTGCTTTTTTACCACGCAGTCCCCATCCTCATCCATAACGGCAATTGCCGGCAGCGGCATTCCGTTAAATGTATTATTCTTTACCATTGTATAAATTGCCATATCCTCAAAAACCAGCCTGTCCCCTGCTTTAAGCGGCATCTCAAATGAATAATCACCAATAACATCGCCTGCTAGGCAGGTAGGTCCGGCAAGCCGATAAGTATACTTCTTTTCACCGGCTTCATACGCATCCCGAAGCGGCGGTCGGTATGGCATCTCTATCACATCCGGCATATGGCAGGCTGCCGACGTATCCAAAACAGCAATATCTATCCCATTTTTTATAACATCAAGCACTGTCGAAACAAGGTATCCGGCATTTAATGCAACCGCCTCGCCCGGCTCCAAATAAACCTCTACATTATACTTCTTTTTAAAATCGACTATCAGACGGCATAATAACTCAATATCATAATCATCGCGCGTAATATGATGTCCGCCTCCAAAATTCACCCACGACAAACCCTCTATCAAGTCACCGAATTTCTCCTCAACCGCCTTTAATGTTACCTCAAGTGCGTCCGCATTTTGTTCACACAGCGTATGAAAATGCAGTCCCGTTACATATGGCGGCAATTTTTCTATATTCTTCCTCACAATACCAAGCCTTGAGCCGGGAGCGCAAGGGTCATAAATCTCGTGACCCTCTTGAGTGGAACATTCAGGGTTTATTCTAAGCCCTATTATTTTGCCGCGTCTTATAGCATTTTCTGCATAGCGTTCATATTCCGAAATAGAATTAAATACAATATGGTCAGCATAATCTAAAAGCTCTTCCATCTGCCGGCTTGGATATGCTGCAGAAAACACGTGGTTTTCTCCGCCCATAT
>CALXUL010000077.1 GCA_944391635.1 uncultured Clostridia bacterium
GAGAGGCGGGGCGGTATCATGATAGCTCTGGATCCGGCGGGGTGTGCCGACTGTGGTATTATTCTTTCATTTATTCGCGAGCTTGCCAAGAATATAAAAATGCAGGACCTTGTAGTTGCTGATGAAAAGCTTATAGAGAAATGGCTGTTCGATGAAAATGCGGCAAAGGTGATTATTGCTGAATACGGCGGCAAGGCGGCTGGATTTTGCCTTTATTTTACGACATATTCCACCTTTGTTGGGCGTGCTGGGATACATCTTGAGGATTTGTATGTAAAGCCTGAGTTCCGAAAGAAAGGAATAGGCAAAAGGCTTATTTCGGAGCTTGCAGGAATATGCAGAGAAAAAGGATACGGAAGGCTTGAATGGTGCTGTCTTGACTGGAATGAGCCGGCGCGAGAATTTTATAAAAGCCTTGGTGCAAAAGAGCTTGGTGAATGGATTAATTTTCGTGTTGACGGGGCTGCGCTTGAAAAGCTTTCTCAAACGGAAAAAAATTAAATATTAAGGGCTTGAAGCAAATAGTTATTAGTGATATAATATAAATTAATTAAATAAAACGGAGGAGAGAAACAATGAAAATTGCACTCATTAACGAAAACAGCCAGGCGGCAAAAAACGAACTTATAGAAGCAACACTGAAAAAGGTTGTTGAGCCGCTGGGTCATACAGTATATAACTACGGAATGTATACTGCGGAGGATAAAGCACAGCTTACATATGTTCAGGTTGGTATTCTTGCAGCTATTCTTTTAAATTCCGGTGCAGCAGACCTTGTTATTACAGGCTGCGGTACAGGTGAAGGAGCAATGCTTGCATGTAACTCATTCCCGGGTGTGCTTTGCGGACATGTGGTTGACCCGACCGACGCATACCAGTTTACACAGGTTAATAACGGAAACGCTATCGCGCTGCCCTTTGCTAAAGGCTGGGGCTGGGGCGCAGAGCTGAACCTTCAGTATGTGTTTGAGAAGCTGTTTGTTGAAGAATGGGGCGGCGGATATCCGAAAGAAAGAGCTGTTCCTGAGCAGAGAAACGCTAAGATTTTGAACGAAGTTAAAAAGGTTACTCACCGTGACCTTCTCGAAATACTTCCCGCTCTTGACCAGGATTTGGTAAAGGGCGCTGTTGCAGGCGAGAAGTTCAAGGACTTGTTCTTTGCAAACTGCAAGTGTGATAAGATTGCTGAGTACATTAAAGGACTCGTTGACTAATAAAGAACTAAGAATACAGGCGCTTGCCCAAAAGGCGGCGCTTGTTTTTTTGTGCAGATTGGTGTTTACAGTAAATTTATTTTATGTTATACTTTGGAAAGGAGAGTGATAGAATATGAAAATTGAAATCAGGAAAGAGAAACAGGCAGAAATTAATAAGGCGATGACCGGGCTGTTTTTTGAGGATATAAACTATGCCGCAGACGGTGGGCTGTATGCGGAAATGATAGAGAATAGATCGTTTGAGTCGGTGAGGAATATTGATAATAAGGAATGGGTATCAGACGGCAGCTATGGCTGGAGCGTATATCCAAAAGATGCTTGCGGCGCAAAAGCAGAGATTATGTCCAAAGGCGGGATTTGTGAAAATAATCCGCATTATATGCGTTTTACCGCCTCAAAATCACAGACAGGACTGAAAAACAAAGCATATGACGGGATTTATTCGGGCGCGGGCGAGGCATATAAGGTGTCGGTTTGGGCAAGGTCTGACACCGGCGCGCCGGTATTTGTAAGGGTGATGGATGGTGAAGAAATATGTGAGGAAGCTGTGCTAGCCAAAGCCTCAGAGAAAGACTGGAAACATTATGAGGCAGAGATGATTTTGAAAAAAAAGGTAGCGTGCGCGGATTTTGTAATCGGTACAGCGCCGGGGGAGACTATTGATATTGATATGGTTTCGTGTATGCCGAAAAACAGCGTGCTGGGGATATTCCGGCGGGATCTTGCCGAGATGCTCAAAGCCGTAAAGCCGGGGTTTTTGCGTTTCCCGGGCGGATGTATTATTGAGGGGTTTAATCTTGATAACCGTTACCGCTGGAAGGATAGTATTGGTCCTTTGGAAGAAAGAAAAGAGAACTGGAACCGCTGGTCAGGGCATACAACGGGGTATCAGAACTATAATCAGACGCTGGGGCTTGGGTTTTATGAATATTTTCTTTTGTGCGAATACTTGGGCTGTAAGCCGCTGCCGGTAATAAGCTGTACGCTTGCCTGCCAGTTCCAGACAGGCGAGATGGTAGACTTTGATTCTGCGGAATTTGATGAATACATTAAAGACGCACTGGATTTGATAGAATTTGCAAATGGTTCTGCCTATACGGAGTATGGCGCAATGCGTGCAAATATGGGGCATCCTGAGCCGTTTGGGCTGGAGCTTTTAAGTGTGGGCAACGAGCAGTGGCAAACTGAGGATAACAGGTTCTTTCAGAGATATGAACGGTTTGAGGCGGCTATACATAATAAATACCCCGATATAAAACTGGTTGCAACCACGGGCCCGGAGGTGCTGGAAGAACGCTACTACAAGGCGTGGGAATGGATTAGAAAGAAAAGTGCCGAAAAGCGTGATTTTGCGTATGTGGTTGATGAGCATTATTACCGTGAGCCGAAATGGTTTTATGAGCATATAGATTTTTATGACAGCTATCCGAGAGATGTAAAGGAGTTTGCCGGCGAGTATGCGTCGCGGCGGAGGAATTTGCCGAATGATCCTGCGGCAAATACGTGGGAGGCGGCATTGTCCGAGGCGGCGTATCTTACAATGACAGAGCGGAATGCGGATGTGGTATATATGCAGTCCTATGCGCCGCTTTTTGCAAGGCTTGGCTATGCTCAGTGGTCACCCGATATGATTTGGTTTAACAGCGAAAGCTGCTATGGAAGCCCGAGCTATTACGTTCAGAAACTCTATGGTACAAACCGCGGCGATTATACGATATATAACGACTTTGTGAAATATTCACAAGCCGGCATCTACGGCAGTGTGTCTTATAATGAAGAGGAGAAGACAATTATTATAAAGGCGGCGAACTCTTCTAAAAAGCCCAAACAGCTTGAGTTTGAGATTTCGGGTTTTTCTGCAAAAAGTGCCCAAGGCGAGATCATTACAGCCGCGCCATGGGAGTTTAACACTATATCTGAGCCCAAAAAAGTATCGCCGGCGCCGCTTGAAATTTTGACGGACAATAAAGTTAATCTTCCGGCATATTCCTTTGCGGTTATAAGAATAAAAGCAGATTGATATATGAATAGAATATCCTTTCCGGCATCTTAAAATAAGGAGAAAAACGATGTTACAGATTTTAAGCAATTATTTATTTATATTTATCTTGCCGTTTATGGCAGGGGCAGCGGCGCGGCTTATTATTTGCAAAATCAGGAGGGGGTTTATATTGACTGCAGGTCTGGTAGTGCTATGCATAATTATGTGGATTCTTGCATGGACAATTCCCAATCATGGAAGCGAGGCGGCTGGTTTGCGTGCAGTAATGGGGACTTGCGCGCTTGCGGGAGCTGGTTTAATAGAGTTGGTTAAGATGGTTTCCCGAATAAAAAACAGTGGCTAAAAAGATTTTAGTTGACAGCCTGAGCATAGAAATGACCTGTCGTTATAAGAATTGACAGGTCATTTTTTATTGTAATTAAAATTTTAAATGCCTTTTCATTTTATGCTTGTAAAATCAGAACAGGTGCGACAGCCGCAAAACGAGAAGTTTTACTACTGCACCGACAAAAAAGCCTGCTGCAAGCCCCAAAATAATAAGAGCCGGGGCAAGATAGAGGACATTAATATTATCAAGGATTATCCCGGCTGCTGCCAACTGACCTATATTATGGAAAACACCGCCGCACATACCTGCACCGAAAACCGACATTTTAAGTTTTTTTGCGGCGCACATAGCCAAAAACGCTAATATTCCGCCCGACAGTGAATAGATAAGCGCAAAAAAACCTGAAAACCAAAGCGCGGTTACCAGAATTTTTGCTATCATAATAAAAAACGCCTGTTTTTTTCCGCATACTGATAAAGCAAACAAAACAGGAATATTGGAAAGCCCTATTTTAAACCCGGCAATGGGTACAAAGGGCGGCAGCAGAGATTCGATATATCCCAATACCGCCGCAAATGCACAAAGAAGCCCTGCGCGGGCTATCATTTTAGTATTCATAGTTTTTCACCCGCTTACGGCGTCTATACCGTCATTTCTCGTGGTTGTGACCGTTACCTTGTTTGGCAGGCAGACAATACTTGCGCTTCTATCTGAAATTTTGCCCTGTTTAATACATAGCTTGTCCGGGCAATCCGCATATGACATATAAACATATCCGTCCTCGATTGTAACTGTATTAGAGCCGTCTACGTCAATTATACGGTTTTCGGACAGCGGGCAGCTTATATAAAGTTCTCCGTCTTTATATATATATGCCGTATCGGCAGGTTGATTTTTCGATATAAAAAAAGCCGCTGCGGCAAAAATCAGTGCGGATATTATTATAAGCGCGTCTGTTTTTTTCATAAATAAGCCTCTAAAAAATAATTCAATAAAATTTCACAATTAGTTCACAGGGAGTACATATATGTATTGT
>CALXUL010000078.1 GCA_944391635.1 uncultured Clostridia bacterium
CTTTAGTTCTTCCTGTGCGTATTGTATAATATATTCAATATCCTCAGAGTCAATTCCATCAGCTATTCTTCCAGACAGTCTGTTATTTACGACTATTGTTAGCTTTGAAGCACCTTCTGCACTCATATCAACATGCGCAACTCTATTTTTAACCAGCCCGGCTCTTGTCACCACTATAAGCATAAGCATAGCGTTGCCCATACATATAAAGTCAAGTTTCTGGATTATG
Organism: uncultured Clostridia bacterium; assembly: GCA_944391635.1. GTDB lineage: Bacteria > Bacillota > Clostridia > UBA1381 > UBA1381 > HGM11525. The sequence continues at coordinate 230 of CALXUL010000078.1, forward strand.
GTTCTGCTAAGCGATGGGCTTGTAACAACCGTAGCATAGTCAGTAATTACCGACATAATTACGCTTGCTTTTTTTATAAGAAGATCAAGCTGATTAACCCGGTCAGCAAGCTCTTTTCTAAGTGCTTCAACGGCTTCAACACTCATCTGGTAACGGCTCATCAGAGAATTAACATAAAATCTGTAGCCATTATCTGATGGAATCCTCCCCGCAGATGTATGAGGTTTAACTAAATACCCCATTTCCTCAAGCGCTGCCATTTCATTTCTAATCGTAGCGCTCGATAGACCAAGCTCATTACGTTTTGAAATCGCCAGCGAGCCTACAGGTTCTGCTGTACCGATATATTCATCTATAATAGCTTGCAGAATCTTCTGTTTTCGCTCAGATAAATCCATTCTCCGTACACCTCCCTTTGAACGGAGCTGTTAGCACTCAAACCTTTCGAGTGCTAACAAGTATAAAATATCACCATTTTGCCTATTTGTCAAGGATAATTTTAGTATTTTACAATTTATTCACAATTATTAATATTTTATATATTTTTTCATCTACAAAATCGAAAAAAATATATAACTCAACTAACCACTGAATTACTTGACATAAATAAATGTTTATGGTAGAATATTACACGTGCTTTATAAATATATGCGCCCGTAGCTCAGCTGGATAGAGTGTCAGACTCCGACTCTGAAGGTCGTGCGTTCGAATCGCATCGGGCGTACCAAAATAAATGAAAAAAGTTCAGCAAATATGCTGGGCTTTTTTTATTTATTGTGATAAAATAAATAAAATGAAAATCATATCGTTTAAGGAGCGATACATAATGAATCAAGAAAAATTACAAAAGGCACGTGAATATGAAGCGCCGTACATCTATATGCAAAACAATAAGCCCCGCCCCAAATTCCACCTAACGCCGACAATAGGCTGGATGAATGACCCAAACGGTTTTTCATATTACAAAGGCGAATATCATTTATTTTATCAATATCATCCATATACCACCGAATGGGGGCCAATGCACTGGGGACATGTCAAAACAACTGATTTTCTTAGTTGGGAACACCTTCCCATTGCGCTTGCACCCGATAAGCTATATGATAAAGACGGTTGTTTTTCAGGCAGCGCTGTTGAAATGCCTGATGGTCGGCATATGTTGGTGTATACCGGCGTTCACAATCAACTATCAGAAGATGGTCAAACAGTTGGCATTCAAACACAATGTATTGCTTTTGGTGATGGTGTCAACTACAAAAAATTTACATCAAATCCAGTGATAGATTCCAGCACTTTGCCTGAAGGTCACGACAAAATTGATTTTCGCGACCCAAAAGTTTGGATTGAACAGGATGGAACTTACAAATTAGTTGTTGCAAATAAAACATCTGACGGCGGGGCTGTACTTTTATATCACAGCCCTGACGTAATATGCTGGAATTTTGAAACAATATTAGCCTCGTCACATAACAAATACACACAGATGTGGGAATGTCCAGACTTTTTTAGTTTAGACGGCAAGCAAATTATACTTGTAAGCGTTCAAGGAATGAACAATAGCGGCTTGAAATTTCCGGAAGGTAATGGTACGATATATATAATCGGAAACTATGATACAAAAACCGGTATATTCTCCCGGGAACAAATTCTGCCTATTGACTATGGCATTGATTTTTATGCCCCACAAACAGTTGATACTCCAGATGGAAGACGTATAATGATTGGCTGGATGCAAAACTGGGGCACATTGAATTACAGAACAAAAGATCAGGATTGGTTTGGTCAAATGTCTATACCCCGGGAGCTTTCAATCCAAAACGGCCGTCTTATACAAACTCCGGTACGAGAACTTAATCAATACCGTAACAACAAAGTATTATATCGAAATGTTTTAATTTCAGGTGAAAGGAAACTTTCCGGCATCAAAGGGCGAACGATTGACTTGACTGTAAACATTCATAAAACATACGATTACAAATATGATTGTTTTCAAATAGAATTTGCCAAAGACGCTTTGCACTCAACATCACTAAGTTATTACTCTAACTCAAATACGTTAAAACTCGACCGTACAAACAGCAAAAATACACCTGATGCTGCAAGTATTTGCAGCCTAAAAACATATCCCAACGGTGATATGCTAAGTCTTCGTCTGATTATTGACAAATACAGTGTTGAAGTATTTGTCAATAACGGGGAAAGTGTTATGTCTATGGTTATATGCACTGCTCAAAACGCAGAAAGCATAACATTTAATTCTGACGGCAATACACTAATAGATGTAGAAAAATATGATATAAAAAGTTAAAGGAGATTTTAAATGTCTGAAACCACTTATGACGTAGTTGCACTCGGCGAGCTCTTGGTTGACTTTGCTCATATTTCTTCCGACTCGTCCGGATACCCAACGCTAAAAGCGCAGCCCGGAGGTGCACCGGCAAATTTTCTTGCAGCTTTACAAGAATACGGCTGCAAAACAGCTCTTATTAGTAAAGTAGGCGATGATACTTTCGGACGTTTACTGACAAATACTTTAGACAGATTAGGTGTGGAAACCAAGGGCATTATTAAAGACAATTCGGTTTTTACGACTCTTGCTTTTGTAACATTAGACTCTTCCGGTAACCGTTCTTTCAGTTTTGCAAGAAAACCCGGCGCGGACACATTACTTAACACTAATGAGGTTAATACATATTTACTCGAAAATTGCAAAGTATTACACTTTGGATCGCTGAGTCTTACCGACGAGCCGTCACGTACCGCCACTGAATTTGCCTTAACCTATGCAAAAGAAAGACATAAGTATATCAGTTTTGATCCAAACTTGCGTATTCCTCTTTGGTCAAGTGAAAATGAAGCAAG
>CALXUL010000079.1 GCA_944391635.1 uncultured Clostridia bacterium
GCAAAACAGCGTCCAAAGACGTACTGAGAAGCAGTGGAAATTATCTCTTGGAGAACTGTGGAGCACGTCTTGCTGCCTTTAAGCCGTACTTCTTTCTTTCCTTCATTCTTGAATCACGGGTAAGGAATCCTGCTTCCTTAAGTGTCGGTCTGAATGCTTCTGAATCAGCTTCCAGCAATGCTCTTGCAATACCATGACGGATTGCTCCTGCCTGACCGGTGAAACCGCCGCCCTCTACTGTTGCGATTACATCAAACTTATCAAGTGTTGATGTTGCGCTAAGCGGCTGACGTACTATATACTTTAATGTGTCAAGACCGAAATAATCGTCTAAATCTCTTTTATTTATTGTAATTTTTCCGTTGCCGGGAACAAGGCGAACCCGCGCAACTGATGACTTTCTTCTGCCTGTACCGCAGTACTGTTCTTTTGCCATTTGCTCGTTTCCTCCTTATTTGATTTCCTGTGTCCACATTTCGGGCTTCTGTGCTCCATGGTTATGCTCTGCACCCTTAAATACGCGCAGTCTTGTAAGTGATGTTCTTCCGATTGTATTATTCGGAAGCATTCCCTTTACTGCATACATCATTGCTTTTTCCGGGTTTTCTGCCATCAGCTTATTGTAGTGGATCTCTTTGATTCCGCCTACCCAGCCTGTGTGGTAGTAACGTACTTTGTTCTGAAGCTTTGAGCCGGTCAATACTGCTTTTTCACAGTTAATCACGATTACGTGATCTCCGCAGTCAACGTGCGGTGTGTAGGTCGGCAGATGCTTGCCTCTTAATATGCTTGCAGCGGTTGCAGCAACTCTTCCGAGCGGCTTGCCCGCAGCGTCTATGATATACCATTTTCTTTCAATATCAGCCGGTTTTGCCATATAGCTGCTGTTCATTGAAATTTACCTCCTTTTTCAAGATCCGTTTATATCCTCGGTTTTTCACCGTGCAGAATGTATTGTACTACTTTTTTCCTGTGCTGTCAACTGCTTTTTTTAAATTTTTGCTCTTTTTCTTTTATATCTTTTAAAATCTCTAATTATCTTCGATTTTCGCTTGTTTTCTCACTTTCTATTTTAAAAATTGCATTCGCTAACTCCTCTGTCGATGAAATAATACATTCTGCTCCTGCTTTAAAAAGTTCTTCTCTTCCACGAAATCCCCAGCTTACACCAACAGTATGAAAACCTGCGTTCTTCCCGGTTAAAATATCGACCGACGTATCACCTATAAAATAAGTATCTTCTGCTTGTGCTTTAAACTTGGCTTGTATTGATAGTGCGGCTTCGGGATTGGGTTTTATAGGGAAATTATCGCGCTTTCCCCAGGCGATATCAAAAATTCCGTCAAATTTCTTTTTTACAACTTCTTGCGCAACATTATCCGGTTTATTTGAAAGAACCGAAAGTATTACGCCTTTTTCTTTTAAAAGACAAAGCTGTTCGACAACTCCGGGATAAGGTTCTGTCAGATATAATACATCGGCTTCATATGCGGCGTCATATGCTGATGCGGCTTTAACAAAATTCTCAGGTGTATCCGCGTTTTTTTCGCCGAGCATACGGTGAATAAGAAGATCTCTTCCATCCCCAACAAGCAGACGATAACGGTCTTGTTCAATAGGTGAAAAACCTAATTTTGCCAGTGCAAGATTTCCGTAATACGCAATCGTGGGCAATGTATTTAAAAGAGTACCGTCAAGGTCAAATATACATAATTTGGACATAAAAATACCTCTCAGATTTTTTTCAGTTTGGCATATGCCGCCATAAGCCGTTTGGTGCCTATTTCAAATTTTATCTCAAGCAGCGCGTCGCGTTCAAACGGCGTTACTGAAAGGATTACGCCTTCACCGAATTTGGGATGTACCACACGTTCGCCGGAAGTAAAAAGCGAATTGGAAATATGCTTTCGTACCGTTTCGCCGCGAGTCATGCGTATTGCCGCTTTTTCTGAGCTTTGGCGCAGAAAATTGTTTCTTATCGGTGCGGTCTGCTTGATATATTCCTCCGGAATTTCCTTATAAAATCTTGACGGTATAGACGGCGTTGTGCGTCCGAATACCGTGCGCGAACGGGTCTGGGTAATATAAAGAAGCTGTTTTGCGCGCGTAATTGCGACATAGCAGAGCCGGCGTTCCTCCTCAATATCTTCCGGAAGCTGGATAGAGCGCGATGACGGGAACAGTCCGTCCTCAACCCCTGTCAGGAATACTACCGGAAATTCCAGCCCTTTTGCGCTGTGTACCGTCATCATTACTACGGCGTCCTGGTCCTCGTCATATGCGTCAATATCGCTGACAAGCGACACATTCTCAAGAAAGCCTGCAAGTGACGGGCTATCGCCGCTTGTTTCGTATTCTTTAACTGCTGACAGGAATTCATTTAAGTTTTCTATCCTTGTCTTTGACTCGACACTGTCCTCCAGCTCAAGCATTGCCATGTATCCCGATTCGTTCAAGACCCTTGCGACAAAATCAGTGAGTGAGGAAATTGCCTCGCTTGCTTTTTTTAAAGAATTTATAAGTACACCGAACTCCACCATTTTAGTTGCAGTCCGCGACAATGCCGGATTTTCGTTAGCAAAGCAAATTACTTCAAACAGGCTGGAATCAGTATTATTTGCCGCTTCCTCCGCCTTTTCGATAGACGCCGCACCGATGCCGCGTTTGGGTTCATTTATCACGCGCTTTAAGCTGACAGAATCGGACGGATTATGTATCAGTCTGAGGTATGCGATAATGTCCTTGATTTCCTTGCGGTCATAGAAGCGCATTCCCGCAAGCACTCTGTATGGTACAGCATACTGAAGCATCATTTCCTCAATTGCACGCGATTGTGCGTTAGTGCGGTAGAGTATGGCAAAATCCGAGAATCTCGCGCCCTTTTTAACTCTTTCGGTAATCTCGGAGGCAATAAAGCGCGCCTCGTCAAGCTCATTTGCCGCGATATGACTTATAATCGGGTCGCCGCCGGGCTTTGAGGTCCAAAGCGCCTTGCCTTTCCTTGCGCGGTTATTGGCAATTACAGCGTTTGCGGCGTTTAGGATATTAGAGGTAGAACGGTAATTCTGTTCAAGCTTTACTACAAGAGCATTAGGGTACTCTTTTTCAAAATTTAAAATGTTACCAATATTTGCACCACGAAATTTGTAAATGCTCTGGTCATCGTCTCCGACAACGCAGATATTCCCGTCTTCGCCTGCAAGCAGACTTATTAACATATATTGTGCGTTATTGGTGTCCTGATATTCGTCTACCATTATATATTTAAAACGTTCCTGATAATTTTCCAGAACATCTGGGTTTTCAGATAAAACCTTGACAGCACAAAATACAATATCGTCAAAGTCAAGCGCGTTATTTTTGCGAAGCTTTTGCTGATACAGCTTATAGACCTCGGCTACAGTGCGCTTTCGGTGGTCGGAAGAATTTATCAGTTCATATGCTTGTTCATCCTGTAAATTATCCTTTGCCCTGCCGATTTCAGATTGAAGCATACGTATGGGGAAAAGTTTTTCATCAAGATTAAGTTCTTTCATACAATCCTTGATAACGGTTTTTGAGTCGGAAGTATCGTAAATAACAAACCCCGGGTCATAGCCGATGCGTTCAATACAGCCCCGAAGAAGCCTTACACATGCGGAATGAAAAGTTGCAATCCACATATCCTTTGCCACCGGTCCGATTTTTGCCTCAATACGTTCGCGCATTTCTGCCGTCGCCTTATTTGTAAAGGTGATAGCGAGGATATTGTAAGGTTTTACATTTTTTGATTCAAGAATATAAGCAAGGCGGTTTACAAGAACAGTGGTTTTGCCGCTGCCCGCGCCTGCGAGCACCAGCACCTGACCTTCGGTTTGAAGTACCGCCTCACGCTGTTTATCATTAAGTCCGGTTAAATCCATAAGAGTCCTCCGAAAAAAATATTTAAAAATATCATATCACAAAAATTCCTATATGTCCATAAAGTCAATCGTCAAAATTTAATAAAAAATTGCGAAAAATTACCGTAATCAGTTTTTATGTAAGCGGGAAGAATAAAAAATGCAATAAAACATCGAAAGGACAGATAAAATGAAAAAACGTGCAGCAAAAGCGGCGGCGTGGCTGCTTCCGGCATTTATATTGCTGGGAGTATATTTTTCCACGCCGGACGAAATTATACTGACAAAAAATTCCAAATACTCAGCATACCCGAACGGGTTTGTACGGCTTGCTGTAGCAGGCGCAGAGGGCGTGGATACCGAGGATATAGGCACAAAAATGGTGAGCGCAAAGCTCTTTGGAGCGCTTCCCATAAAAACGGTAGCGGTATCGGTTTTACCCGAAAGATATGTAACAGTATCAGGTGAAACGATAGGAGTAAGGATATATTCAGATGGAGTGATGGTTGTAGGAGTGGAGGATAACGGTGCAGCGAAAAAAGCAGGAATGAAAGAAGGGGACATTATAAAAGAAGTAAATCATTTGCCGGCGGATAGCGTGGAAACGGTGTCAGCTGCGGTGCTGGGTGAAAGAAATAATAATTTTACGGTCTTGCGCGGGGAAAGACAGGTGGAGATAGAGGTAAACGGAGATGTAGATACTAATGGGTATACAGCCGGTATGTGGATACGGGATTCTGCGGCAGGGATAGGAACGCTTAGTTTTGTTGACGAGGAAACGGGAAACTTTGGCGCGCTTGGTCATGCGATATGTGATTCTGCAACCGAGCAGATAGTGCCGCTTGATAAGGGAAGTATATCGCCGTGCAGGATAACATCGGTAAAACAGGGTGAACGCGGAGAGCCGGGCGAATTAATTGGTAGCATCGGCAGCGATGCATTCGGAACTATACTTGCAAATACGGCAATGGGGCTGTATGGCAAGGCGAGTCTTGCAGAGGGAGGCGTTAAAGCGCCGGTTGCGACGCGTTTTGAGGTTAAAGAAGGTGCGGCAGAAGTTTTGTGCGATGTGGACGGCGAAGGAGTAAAAAGCTATTCGATAGAAATAGAACAAATATCTAAAACCCGCGCTAAGGATAATAAAAGTATGGTAGTAAAGATAACCGACCCTGAACTGATTGAGAAAACGGGCGGAATAGTGCAGGGAATGAGCGGTGCGCCGATACTTCAAAACGGGAGATTTGCGGGAGCTGTGACGCATGTGTTTGTTAATGACCCGGCTCGGGGGTATGCAGTGTTTGCGGAAAGCATGATAGAAATAGCAGATGCGGCGGCATAGTTCGACAAATGGCGACTACAAACAAAGAAATGTAACAAATATGTCCAAAATGTTACTTTTATTTTGAAATATTGTTACAAAAACCTATTGTTTAGCTAAAAATGACGTGGTAGGGTAATGTGTGTGAAAAAATGGGAGCAAAACGAATAAAATAGGAGGGAACAGATTGATGAATCTGAAGGTATCTGTGCTGATAGTGGATGACAACCGGGAATTTTGCGATAAGCTGTCAGATTACCTCAAAGCTAGCCCTGATATATGTGTGGCAGGGGTAGCGAATGACGGAGATGAGGCATATGGAATGATATGTGCGGCGCGACCGGATGTGGTATTGCTGGATATAATCATGCCAAAACGAGACGGGATAAGTTTGCTAAAGAAACTGGCAAATACAAAGATGGCGAAACGTCCGGTAATAATCGCACATTCAGTGACCGATAACGCCAAGATAATGGAAGCGTGTTACAGCGCGGGAGCAGAGTATTATTTGTTAAAGCCCCAGACGGAGGAGGCGATAGCCGAAACAATCCGGGAATTTGCGCCGAGCAGGGTGCGAAAACCAGCGGCGGTGGTACAAGAGAGACAGGAGGAGAAGAAAGCCGATCTTGAAACGATAGTTACAGAGTTTATGCATGAACTGGGATTGCCGGCACATATAAAAGGTTACCAGTACATCAGGACGGCTATAATGATGGTGGTAAATAACATGGACCTTTTAAACTATATCACCAAGCAGCTGTACCCGGATATAGCCAAGAAATATGGATCAACGTCATCGCGTGTAGAGAGAGCAATACGTCATTCGATAGAGGTGGCGTGGACGCGAGGCAGACCCGAAACAATGAATGAAATATTCGGATATACAATAGATACCGGAAAGGGAAAACCTACAAATTCTGAATTTATAGCAATGGTAGCCGATAGGATACGGCTGCAGCTAAAATAGAGAAATAGAAAGAAAAAAAGCAAAAAATAGTATAAAAGAAAAAAGGTATAAAATCAAAATGTGCAAAATGCCCAAACGTGGGGGCTGTGATTAGAAAAAGTGACAAAATGCACAAAATACAGGAAAAAACAATTGACATTCGGTGTAAACTATACTATAATAACTATATAGAATTAATGGGCTTATAGCACATTGACGATAAGTGTGTATGTGGAAAATGAGGGATAGCGGTGAGCAAGCGCCTGATTTTGAGAAGCGGGGAGCTGCCCGTAATGCTTGTTTATTGCAATCGGAGGTTTTATATGATACCGGAAGCGGTAGGATTTTTCCCGTTTTCCCGAAAGGGGACGAGCAGAGTGTGTTTTTGGACTGCACTTGAGAGAAAAAGAGGATAAATGTTAGTGCTGGAAACGGCTACATATAGACTCCCATCAGCGACGCTGCAAAAGCAGCGTATGCCGCGCCGACAAGGTAAGCGGCAAAGGGATAGCACAGGATTTGCTGTGCAGTCTGCGAAGTACATAGCTTCGTAATTTCTCCTTTTTTGTAAAGGGGAGAGAGGGCCGCGCCCGGAAACGGCGTGACTGTTGAGGGGGAGAACCCCATAAAATCCAAAAGAAGGGGGTAAAACAAAGTGAGAACTTTCAAAAAAGTTTTGCTTGCATGTGCAGCAGTCGGAACAATGACCGCTATGATGGCATCATCTGCTTTTGCTGCTAAATATGCTGATGGAAAAGCCAGCGCAGATATGTCTGTTGCAGAGCTTGAAGGAGTACAGGGTCAGCTTACTGTTCTTGTAATCGCTAAGGGCGCAGATGACGACGGTATTACTGCTGACGAAATCCTTTATATTGACCAGAATGATGCTGCAACAGAAGGTCTGTTCCAGAACATGGGCTTAAGGGGTTCAGATACTCTTCCTGATGGCGATTATGTAATCAAAAACGGCGGCGAGAACCTTGACGCTATAATCGTTCAGGAATTTACAATCGGTGGCGGCGGCACAGTAATTATATGGGGCGACGTTAATGCAGATAATACAGTTGGACCTGACGACGTAACAAGACTGCTCCGTCATACAACTGGTGCGGAGTTGCTTGAGTACCTTGAAGACGAGCTTCTTGCAAGATGTGACGTTTCGTTAAATGGATCAGTTGGACCTGAAGACGTAACAAGACTGCTTCGTCATACAACTGGTGCGGAACTTCTTCCTGAAGTAAAGCCCGAATAATAAAATAATGGAGGAAAAGATACAATGAAAAAGATTGT
>CALXUL010000080.1 GCA_944391635.1 uncultured Clostridia bacterium
GATAGCCTCTGCGATATTTATAATAATAGGAAGCGTTTTAGGTTCCAAATTATTTACCATTATAGCATATTTGCTTATAATTTGGTGTATTTATCGTGTGCTTTCAAGAAAAATAGTCTACCGTGCCAATGAGAATAGAAAATTTGGCGAGCTATGTAGGTATGTCAGTGCGTACACAAAACGCGATAGAAAGAATTTTAAATATTTGCGTTGTCCAAATTGTAAAAGGACTATAAAGGTGCCAAGGCACAGAGGCAAAATTATTATAAGCTGCCCGCATTGCAGAAATGAATTTACTAAAAAAACATAAGAGGAAGTATTATGGAACAAGAATTAAAAAGAATAGTACCTGATAAAAAAAATATACCGCCTGACAGTAATCATTTATTCAGACAGGCACACATGTTTGAGCAGCTTATGACGATGTATAATTGTGCTATTCGAGAAGTACAGACGAAATTTGAGGTTTTAAACGATGATTTAAGTGTCAGAAATAGGCGGAATCCTATTGAAATGATTAAAACAAGAATTAAAAGACCGGAAAGCATAGCGGAAAAGTTAAAGCGTCAGGGACATCAGATAAGCATTTCATCGATAGTGGAAAATTTAAATGATGTTGCAGGTGTCAGGATAATATGTGCATTTGTTGATGATATTTATGAAGTTTCTAATATGTTTTTGCAGCAGGATGATATTAAGCTTATACAGATTAAGGATTATATCAAGAACCCGAAACCCAACGGATATAGAAGTTACCACATGATAGTTGAAGTGCCGGTATTTTTTGCAGACCGAAAGCAAATGATGAGGGTAGAAGTACAGTTTAGGACAATAGCGATGGACTTTTGGGCTAGTCTCGAGCATCAGATAAAGTATAAAAAAAGTATTGATAATCCTGATGATATAATGAAAGAGCTTCGTGAGTGTGCAGATACAATTGCAGAAACAGATATTAAAATGATGAATATAAGGAAAAAAATAATATTTAATGAATAAAAAGTAAAAAGAATCAGGTTTTCCTGGTTCTTTTTACTTTTTAAAGGATTTTCAGACAAACATCAAGAGTAAAAATACCGTTTTCGGCTGAACATACTGCACTGCCATTTAGTTTTTCTGCTGTTTGGAAAATGGTTTGCATACCATAGCCATGTCCCGGTTCCTGTTTTGTGGTTTGAGGTATATGTCCCTGCATTATTACAAGAGAATTATCACAAGAGTTTAATATGCGTATAAGCAGATATTTCCCTTTTTGTCGCAGTTTAACAGTTGTCTGCCTGTCATCTGTAGCAGATGCCGCTTCTAATGAATTTTCAAGGGCATTTGATAGGATTAGACATATGTCGGTATGTGGCAGAGCAGAGTTATCAAGCAGCAATACGCTGATATCTAATTTCATATCTTTTTGCTTAAACCTATCATAAAAATGACAAAGCAGTGCATTTATGTATGGGTTGCTGCAAAAATTTTGGCGTGTCGAGGTAATATTTGTAATCTGTGAGATGTGTTGTTTTGCCTCATCATATTTTTCTTCGGATAAAAGTGCAGATAATGTATTTATATATGCTTTTATGTCATGATTTAGCCTGCGTATGTTATTTTGATTTTCAAGCTGCATCTGGAGAGTTGCTTGCTGGTTTTTATAATTCTGTTCGTTTTCTTTCATTTTAAAGACAGACAGCTGATTATACAATGAAAGGAATATAGAAAGATATGTTATAGGCATCAGAATGAGTATTAAAATAAAAGATGGTAGTTCCTGAGGTCGGTCATAAACTAAAACAGGCCAAGAACCAGATACAATTAAAAGTAAATAGTAAATAGCTCCTGCCATAAAAAAGATGCTCCAGCCGTGTGCAACGCTTTCTTGTATATCAATATATGGTTTTCTTATATATTTCCAAACAAAGTATTCTACAAGAGGGAAAGCTACAAGTCGAACAGCCAGCATAAGTATGCCTGTGTTACCTATATAGTGGTCAAGAAGGCTTGTAATCAAGATAATCCAGTATGAAAATGTATCTACGATACAGAAAGTGAATAAAAATCTAAAGCCTCTGTCTGCGGATAAAACCCAGAAGAATATAAGACTTGGTATCGTTAAAGAAAACAGCATTGCCTGACTGATGCCCTTTGAACCGTAAAAAATACTGATTATTGTATTTAATAAAACAAGAGGAAACATAAATATGCAGGTAAGTATGACGGTTTTTTTCGGTGTAAATCTTGAACGATAAAGAAAAACAAATATAACTAGCACATGAAAAGTAGACCAGCATACAGAAATATTTCTTAGATAATCGTACATAAATTTACCCCATTTCTTCAAATAGTACTTGTCTGAATCGTTCTTTTACATGAGAATATTTGCGGGATATGGGAATATATGTACCTCCGCATAAAAACAGGTTTCCTTCTAAACTGTCGGTATTATATATATTAAGTATATAGCTCTGATGACATCTTATAAAAATATTGTTATCAAGCGTTTTTTCAAGTATTCCAAGATTGCCGGTGGTTTTTTCTATTCTGTTATCTTTGCAGTAAAATATTAAAGTGTGGTTTTGGCTTTCTATATAAAATATATTTTCATATTTTATTCGGACGCGTCTGCCTTTTTGTGATAATATAATAGAATAATCGTTACACCTTTTTAGTCTTTGCTCGGCAATAGATAACATATCATCAAAGGCCTTATTTGAGAGAGGTTTTAATAGATACTGAAACACATATAAATTATAAGCATCGCGATAAAATTCATTGCTTGCTGAAATAAAACATATAAGTGGGTCTTTATCATAACGCTTAATCTCTGTAGCAAGCTCAATTCCGTTTTTATTTCCGAGACATATATCTAGAATGTATAAATCAAAATGCTCTCCATCATCAAGGCTTGAAAGCAAGCTTGAGGGATTAAGAAATGTTTTGTAAGTATGACGGTTGTTAATAAAAAGCGTAACTCGTTTTATATCATCTGCATTATCATCACATACCGCTATATGCATATTTCGCCCCCCTTATCTATTGAATTATAGCATTAAAACAGCCTTTTGTAAATGTTAAAATCGAAATTGTTATGTATGTTTACGAAAACAAGGTAGACGACAAATTTTGGGTTTGTGGTATGGTCATTGACAAAGGTGAATAAGTTAGTATAATTAAAGAAAAACACAGGATGAGTGATATATATAAAAAAGATACTATGCCTTTTGCTTTTGATATTTATAACATTTAGTACTCAGGAGTATGTGTTAGCATATATTGATATGCCAGAGAATGAACTCGGAGATGCACTGCAAAAATCAGTAGAAAATGGAATAATGACAGGATATGAGGATGGAACCATCCGCGCGTATAATTATATAACGCGTGCGGAAATGGCAGTAATGATAACTCGATGCTTTGACGCTGAGGAACAAGCTGACATATCGGCGTTTACTGATATTTCGGAGCAAGATTGGTGTTATGAAACTATGAGTAGGGCGGTAGCAATGGGTGCTTTTTCAGGTGATGGAGATAAGCTTATGCCTGATGATAATATAACCTTTCAGGAAGTGTTCACTATAATTGCAAAAGTATTTTCCATGGAGGAGGAAGATACTGATGTTCTGGATAAGTATTCTGACTCGGAAGATATTGCAGACTGGGCAGAAGGATATACAGCGATGATTGTTGCAAGGGGGTATTGGGGTAAAGATACAGAAAAGCTCAGACCATTAGAAAATATAACAAGAGGTGAGTTTGCGCAGCTTATGAATAATATTATTTCTGTCTATGTTGACGAGCCTGGAGTTTTTGTCAATGAAACAGGCGGGAATATCATGGTGCGGGCAGAAGATGTTACGATAAATGATCCAAATGGCTGCGAACTTATAGTAACGGGAGACGGCGTGAATGGACTTACCGTAATTAATAATTGTGACAATTTAAAATACTTGGTCGTACGCGGAGGGGAAGTCTATCCAGTGGGTACGGTATTTTCAATACGTCTTGCAATGCCTGGAACTGTTTTAAATGCGGCAGAGGTAAAGGTTGACCATGGAGGCGGCGTCGAGGGTACAACAGTGAATTTTGGGGATAAAAATTTAGGATAAATAGGGAGCAGAATATATGTTGCCAACAATAAAAATTTTTGGGTTTGAGATTGGTACGTACTGGCTTATGTTTATTTTAGGTACGGCGGCAATGTCGGTTATGAACAGCCGCCGCAGAGAAAAGATTGGTATTGGCAGACGCGCTGCTATAATACTTGGATTATATATGGCGATTTGCGGTCTTATAGGTGCTAAATTACTTTATATAACGGTACAATAACAATTTCTGGTGCAAGATGTGTTGATGGTGCTGAAATTAATGGAAGTCTAATATCTTATGGAACCGGCAACGTGTCAATTCAGGGCGGTAACGGAATAACACAGATACCAACTGGACGCGGCGCAAAGATTTATGGAAATGTTCAGTTAAACGGAACAGGCGGAACTCTTTCAATAACCGGTGCAAGCACGTCAAATGATGCAGATAACGGCGCATGGATTGGCGGAGATGTTACAAGAAATACTGCTAACACTGCAAGCTTTACTTTTGCTAATCCATCAGGTTCTGTTTACGGACCGCGGGTTGAAGGAAAGGTAGACCTTAAAACTGCATCCGGATTAACATTCGGCGGAAAAGACACTTATATTGGCGGTGAAAACGGAACAATAACCGTAAGCGGGCAAAGCGTTTATGTAAGAGACAACCCAGTGATATTGTCAAAGGTACAGCTTACAGCAAACAGCAACGCTACTAATACGGTTGTTGTAAATGATGAATACAGCGGATATCTTGCAAAATTAGAGCCTGCAAGTAAAAACAGTGGTGATACAGTTGTAACAATTTCAGGTACTGCAACTCAAAAAGGTGTAAAAGCTATCAACATCTTAGACGGTTTTGATTATTACGACCAGAGCTCATCACTTGGCATTGTATATGTTACGCCAATATCTTCAAAACTTGTTTTGGGCAGCAAGATGATGAGTGTTAAGCTAAATTATAATTATCCTGACGGGACTCAAAAACAACTTGCTAAAAAAGTTTCAAGGGGTGAGCTGTTTACTGAGTATGATATACCTGAATTTGAAGGCTATTCGTTTGCCGGATGGTATACTAAAGCTCAGGGCGGAGATTTGTTTAATGAGCTTAACACAGCTGTAAATTCTGATATTGAGCTGTATGCGCACTGGAATCAGATTGATAAATCCCAGTCGTATACTGTAACAGTTTACGCACATGAGGCGCTTGAAGGGTTTGAGGAATTATTCCCCGCAGATGTACAAACATATACAGTATATGGCGGTGCAACCGTACCTCTGGGCAATGCTCCGGAATATTATGGTCATAAGTTTGAGGGATGGTATACTGATAAGGCGCTAAATAATGAATGGAATATCCACAATACTGTAACAGAGGATATGGAACTTTACGGTAAATGGTCAACGAGACCATATGTTACGTATGC
>CALXUL010000081.1 GCA_944391635.1 uncultured Clostridia bacterium
AGAGGGACACAAAAAAGACAGGGACATAAAACAATCCCTGTCTTTTTTTGTTAAAGAATCATATCAGCAGCGGTAACGCAGGATATAATAAACAAAAGCATATGAAGCCACATGAAAAGATTTACAGCACGGTACTTTTCTTTTGAAATAAGGTCGCGCAGTAGCTTAATAACAAAAATTGCGCCAAGGCAGACTATTGCCGGGAAGAAAAAGAATGCTAAAAGCCCGCCGGATTTGGCATTGGATACAATAAATCTTGCTACTATAATAAAGTAGGAAATACCGCAAAAAAGCCCAAATATAAGCTCACCGTATTTTTTTTTGAGAAATTTACTTATGCCTTGCATATTTTACTCCTTTTATCAGATTGTAATTACGCCTGAGTCGGATAGCGTTTTGACCGACATTGCAATTCCAAGCCGCGCAGATTCATAGGTAAGACCGCCCTGCATATAAGCAACATAAGGCTCTTTAATCGGCGCGTCTGCGCTAAACTCAATTGATGCACCCTGCACAAAAGCACCAGCAGCCATAATTACCTGTGAGCTGTACCCCGGCATATCCCAGGGTTCAGGTGTAACAAAGGAGTCTACCGGCGCGCCGCTTTGGATACCCTTACAAAACGCGATAACGCCCTCGGGAGTTCCGAATCGTACAGCCTGAATTATATCTCCGCGCCTGCCGCAAGGCTCAGGTGTAACGTCGTAGCCTAATTTTTTATATACATACGCACAAAGTACAGCAGCTTTCATTGCCTGCATGACCGTGTGCGGAGCCATAAAAAGCCCCTGATACATTGAGCGGTTAAACCCAAGTGATGCTCCGCATTCCTTGCCTATACCAACGGAGGTTAAGCGATATGCACATAGTTCGACAAGCTCTTTTTTTCCGGCAATATATCCTCCGGTCGGCGCAAGGCCGCCTCCGGCATTTTTTATAAGTGAGCCTGCACATAAGTCAGCTCCTACTGCGGTAGGTTCAACGCTGTTTACAAATTCGCCGTAACAATTATCAACCATTACAATAGTATCAGGTGACACTGATTTAATAAATCTAGCAAGTTCTCCAACCTCTTCTGCGGTATAACTCGGACGAAAAGCATAACCTTTTGAGCGCTGAATAAGACAGGCTTTAATATTGCCTGCTAATAGGCGCTTTTTAATATTGTCTTTGTCCGGCATACCGTTTTGACTAAGCGGAATAATTTCTGTTTTTATATTAAAATCTGCAAGTGAGCCGAACCCCTCGTGTGAGCCAATTACCTCTTCAAGAGTATCATACGGTTCTGCAGTAGCGCATAAGAGTGTATCACCCGGACGGAGAATACCAAATAGCATTGTCGATAAGGTATGTGTGCCTGAAATAAAGTTATGCCGCACAAGAGCATCTTCTGTGCCGAAGAGTTCAGCATAGATTTTATCAAGAGTATCTCTGCCAAGGTCATCATACCCATACCCGGTAGTTTGGGCAAAATTTGCCTCGCTTACCTTATGGTTGTAAAAAGCACGCATAACTCGGAGCTGGTTAAGCGATGCTGTCTCCTCTATATTTTTAAATACCGCTGCCGCCTCATTTTCCGACTCGGTTATAAGATTTGTGATTTTTGAAGGAATATTATATTCCTTTTGCATAAATTCATCTTTTGTCATTACTAACCCTTTCCTTTCAAATACTCATTATATAACACAGGCTAAATTTTTGCAAGTTTTTATTGTTGCTGGGGCTTTTTTATGATAGAATTTAAAAAGAGGTGGGAATATGGATTTATCACAATGCAGACTATGTCCTCGTGAGTGTGGGATAGATAGGTTAAATGGTAAGACGGGATTCTGCGGCGCCGGAAAAGATGCGGTAATAGGCTTGTATAGCTTACACAAATGGGAAGAACCCTGCATAAGCGGCAGCAGAGGCTCAGGTACGGTTTTTTTGTCTAATTGTACATTAAAGTGCGTGTATTGCCAAAACTATTCAATCAGCCGTGAATCTGTGGGAAGAAAGGTCAGCGCATCAGAACTTTGTGAAATATATTTAAAGCTTCAAGAAAAGGGTGCACATAATATCAATCTTGTAACGCCGACGCATTACGCATTACAGATAAAAGAAAGTTTAATTTTGGCAAAGGAAAAAGGACTGAAAATACCGGTAGTATATAATACAAGCGGATATGAAAGACCGGAAATCCTTTCAGAGTTTGAGGGCTTGATTGATGTGTATATGCCGGATTTTAAATATTGGAGAAGTGCTTATTCGGAAAAGTATTCTATGGCTCCAGACTACCCAGAGCGCGTAAAGGCGGCAATTAAAGAGATGGCAAGACAGGTTGTGGCGGCTCAGTTTAAGGATGGTATAAGGACCAAGGGAGTAATTGTGCGGCATTTGCTCTTGCCGGGGCTTTTGTATGATGCCAAAAAGATAATTGATTACCTATATAAAAATTACGGGAACAGTATATGGATAAGTATAATGAGCCAGTATACTCCTTTAAATATTGCAGAAAAATATCCGGAACTGATGAAAAGCGTAGGAAGAAGAGAATATAACGCTTTATGTGAGTATGCCGCAAGGCTCGGTGTGGAAAATGCTTTTATCCAGGAGGAAGGGGCTGTAGGTGAAAGCTTTATCCCAGAGTTTTTTAAAGATTAAAAAGGCAGGCAGAAGATACTGTGGAAGTATCATCTGACTGCTTTTTAAAAAATTTCAAAAAAAGTAAAACTATTTTCGGTTATCAACCGTCTTAGCATATGAAAAGAGGTGAGAGGGTTTTGAATAAGACAAAATGTTTTGAACACTTTATCAACGAAAAGATTGACAGCATTTATCGTTTTGCTTATACATACATGCGATCGCGCGAAGATGCTGAAGATGTCGTAAATGAAAGTGTTGTAAAAGCACTAAAAGGGATTGGGGGGCTTAAAGATGAAGAGGCAATAAAATGTTGGTTTTACCGTATCGTAGCGAATACTGCTGTATCTGAACTTAGAAAACGCGGCAGAATGATAGGCGGAGATGATTTATTTGATGATGTCGGAAGGGAAGATGATTATTCAAAGCTCAATTTTGAAAGTATGATTGCATCACTTTCTGAAGACACAAAGGCAGTAGTAGTACTTAAATGCTGTGATAATATGTCATTTCGGGAAATATCAGAAGTTTTGGCAATAAATGAAAATACAGTCAAAACAAGATTTTATACGGCGGTAAAAAAATTAAAAGAGGATACAGAGTTATGAAACGGAGGCGATAAGATGTATGATTTTTTAAATGGCAGTGAAAAAATAAAAGCATCTGAACAACTAAAAAAGAAAGTGAGGAAACAAATTATGAAACACAGAATCAGAACAACAGTAAAAATGAGCGGCGTATGTGCTGCGGCGGTAGTATTAGCATTTTCAATAAGTGTAAATGCATCACAGGAATTTGCATTTGCGATGTCAGACATACCGGTATTAAGTGCGGTAGTCAAGGTAGTAACATTTGGAAGATATTCAAAAACCATAGGCGGGTCAGAAGCTAATATAGTAATTCCCAAACTTGAGGGGCTTGCAGATAAGGAACTTGAAAAGACAATAAATGCGGAACTTGCAAAAGATGCTGAAGAACTGATTAAGGAATTTGAGATAGACGCTACTAAGCTAAATGAGTATACCAATGGCGAAGGGCATATGGGTATTGATTCAAATTACATTGTAAAGACTGATACCGATAAATATTATGCAATAGATGTCTATGTTGTAAATATGGTTGGTTCATCATCATCAACACATAAGTTCTATACAGTTGACCGTACAACTAAGAACATTGTAACACTAAAAGGCTTATTTAAAGGCGGCAGTGATTATGTAGGAAGAATAAGCGAGTATATACTTTCGGAAATGAAAAGGATGAATAAAGAGGATGGCGGAATGTTCTGGATAGATGAGGATGATTTGAGCTTTAAGCAGATAAGTGAGAATCAGAATTTTTACATCAATGAAAATAACGAGCTTGTAATTTGTTTTGATAAATATGAGGTAGCAGCAGGCGCACAGGGCAGCCCGGAATTTGTTATACCAACGTCAGTAATTTCAGATATTTTAGTAAATGGGACTCTGTGATTTAAGTGAAATTTCATAAAAAGGTTGAAATTATGAGTTATATGTGCTATAATACCGTTATAAATTTGACAGGAGGCAGAATCAGATGACGGCAGAGCGCACAAAGAAGAAAAAGCAGCTCACATATAAAGGTAAGCCGATTTACAGGCAGGGCAATCGGATTTATTATGGAAACCTGGAGGATGACCTCATATTAGTTATTGATATTGTTGAAACGAAAAACATTTATGGCAGACAGATAACTCAGAAAGCAGTCTTTTCAATTCAGGATAATACCGGCGAGCTTGGGCAGGGAACTGTTTATAGAAAAGGAGAAAGAGATAATCTTTATAAAGCCTTTGATATGGGGAGCTGGTGGCTGCAGGACGCACTTGATATGCAGAGCAAATCATAAAGATACAAAAAAACCGGTATCGCATATTGCGATACCGGTTTTTTTTGTATTAGATAGGTTCTAGTATAATTTTAGTATAAATGATGATGAAATAATTAATAACAAAATTTGTGATATAAATAGCAATAACTGATAATTGAAAAAGGCTTTTACAGCATGGTATACTGAAAATGGGAATGATAATAGTGATTTTTTGGGAGGAATTAACAATGCTTAGACGAAAAAGTAAGAATGATGCATTGATAATTACTGTAAATAGAAAATGGTATCGTAATAAAAATACGCTGCAGCTTTTGTCGATGTGTATAATTCCATTGTTGTTGTTATTTGTATTTAATTATTTGCCTATGGGCGGGCTGGTAATCGCGTTTAAAGATTATCGGTATGATTTGGGTATATTCGGAAGCGATTGGGTGGGTCTTAAAAATTTTGACTATATAGTGCGATCAAGTGATTTTGCAAGAATAACCCGCAATACATTACGTTTAAACGCATTATTCATTGTCACAGGTACTATTGGTGCAGTTATAAATGCATTGATGCTAAATGCAATTACTAAACGTATATTCATAAAAGTATATCAAACGATACTGATTATCCCATATTTTTTATCTTGGGTTATTGTAGGGTATATGACGTATGCGCTTTTAAACCCACAGTACGGTTTTCTAAATATCATATTAAATAGTATGGGTATGGAAAGCATAGCATGGTATGATGAGCCGGGATATTGGCCGGCAATACTTGCAATAGTATCCTTGTGGAAAATGTAGGTATTAACAGCATAACATACTATGCAGCAATGATGGGCATAGACAAGTCGTATTATGAAGCAGCCGAAGTGGATGGCGCAAACGGTTTTCAGTGTATTATGAATATAACGCTTCCGTTTATTAAGCCGCTTATAATTATAATGACAATTTTGTCAATAGGCAATATATTCCGTGCTGATTTTGGTTTGTTTTATCAGGTTACAAGGAATGTTGGAAAGCTTTATTCAACGACAGATGTAATTGATACTTATATTTACCGCGTGATGAAAATAGGTACAAACGGGCTTACAATTTCAGCGGCAACCGGCTTTTTACAGTCTTTAGTAGGATTTGTGCTGATTATGGTTACAAATTATACAGTGAACAAAATTGATTCAGAGTGCGCGTTGTTTTAGGAGGCATAAGGTAAAATGAAAGTGCATAAAAAATACTCACACTTATGGATACACATTTTGTTTGCGTTAATGTGTATTGGAGTACTAATTCCGTTTCTGCTTGTTATAGCAATATCCATATCTAATGAAAAGGACGTAGTTTTATATGGATATCAGCTAATTCCAAAGCAGATAGATTTTGCAGCATATAAGTATTTGTTTAAAAATCCCGATTCAATATTAAATGCATATTGGGTAACAATTTTAACAACATCAATTGGAACAACGCTTAGTGTTATATTGATGTCGATGCTGGCATACCCTCTGTCAAAGGCAAACATGGTTTTTAAACGCGGTATATCGCTTTATATATTCTTTACAATGCTTTTTTCGGGCGGTCTTGCACCTACATATATATTGATAACCCAGTATTTGCACCTTAATGATACGATTTGGGTATATATATTGCCTTCGTTAATTAATGTATGGCATGTATTTTTGCTAAGGACGTTTTTTAAAGCAATACCGGTTGAAATATCAGAATCGGCGCTTCTTGATGGCGCGAGCGAGTATAGGATTTATTGGTCAATAATACTGCCGTTGTCAAAACCTGCGCTTGCAACAGTAGCGCTGCTTGGTGCGCTAACAAGGTGGAACGATTGGTTTACAGCAATGTTATATATAAATAACGACCGGCTGATAAGCCTTCAGTATTTGCTGCAGAGAATATTGCTGAATATTCAGCTTTTGCAAAGCAGCAGCGGGAATATGCCGGGAAGTACGCTAAGTCTTGCAGATATGCCGTCGGAAACAGTAAGAATGGCAATGGCAATTATTGCTATTGGTCCGATGATGATGGTTTTCCCATTCTTCCAGAAATATTTTGCAAAAGGTCTTACGGTAGGCTCGGTAAAAGGATATGTTGACACGTCGGATGGGAATGTGACAGTGCGTTCAGGAACTATAGCAGACGTTAAAACATTTGAAACAGCAGGTAAAAACTGTTCAAGGATACTGGTCGCATCGCATTATGGTTCGGCGCTTAATATAATAATTTTTAGCGACTAAAAAAGCAAGAAATAGGAGACTTAAAAATGTACCGCCTGATAATCGTTGATGATGAATACCTGTTCCGCAAAAAGCTGATAGGAATGATAGATTGGGCTTTTTACGGATTCGAAGTTGCGGGAGTGTTTGGCAGCGGTCAGAAAGCCATTGACTTTTTAAAGGATAATAATGTGGACATTATAATAAGTGATATCAGGATGAACAGGGTATCTGGACTTGATATAGCAAAATATGTACATGAGAATCTTCCGTATATAAAAGCTATTCTAATCAGCGGTTATCAGGATTTTGAGTACGCAAAAGCGGCTATTAATTATGGGGTAAGCGATTATTTAACAAAACCGGTAGGAAAAGAAAGTGTGATAAAAACTTTAGAGAAGATAAAAAATGAGCTTGAAAAAGAGCGTAACCGCTTTTTCTCATATCTTGCTGTGCGACAGGCGTTTATAGATTTAATGCACAACGGCGAAACACAAATAAGTCAGCAGAATTTGCTGTCTGCCGGTATACAAATCCAATTTGATAATACTAAATATATGCTATGTGTAGCAGAAATACAGAATTTTGAAGAGTATATATCAACTTACCCATAAAAAGACGGCTTTTATATGCAGTAAGCTGGGCATAAAATACTTAAGGATTTTTTCGGGGTTTTCACCTGTTCAAGAAGTGACGGGAGCGCGATGGGATAATATGATTTTTTGCCTTAGAAATGCTGCTTTATATTGTAAAAATTTAGGCGTTGTGCTTTGTATAGAAACCCATGGCGGAGTTAATGGAGTTGATGACGGAGTCGTTCATTACCAGTCCACGTCGACATTGCCTGAAACTCTCTGTAAAATGCTATGGCAGCTGCCGGAAAATGTTAAGGTTACGTTTGATGCGGCAAATTTATGGGCGGTTGGAATGAAAGAGCCTCAGGCTTTATACGAAAAAATAAAGCATAGAGTCGCATATCTTCATCTAAAAGACTTTGTAACGCTTGAAAGCGGGCATATGCTTCCGGCTACATGTGGCGAAAGCGATATGGATTGGAAAATGTTGCTCAGTGCTTTTTCTGATTTTAACGGCGCGGCACTGTTTGAATATGAAAACACGGAAGATATAAAAGCCGGTCTTGAAAGATGTTACAGCTATATCAAAAGTATAGAGGTCTAACAGGAGGATAATATGTTGCCTGAAAAAAGAATTGAGATGGTACATTTTCAGCTTACAAAAAGATGTAATCTTCATTGCTGGTTTTGTGGACAGTGGGGCGAAAAAGGTTTTTTTTCGGGCGAGAGCGGCGAAGAAATGAAACTTGACGACTGGAAAAAGGCTGCTTGTGAGGTGGCAGAATTAAATGAAAAAGCAGTGATTGTATTATGGGGCGGCGAGCCATTGTGCGCCCCTTTTTTTGATGAACTGGTTTTGTACTTAAAAAATTTTGGGTTTTCGCTTGAGTTTGTAACAAACGGCACATTAATTGATAAGCATATAGATGTTTTAAAGACTTGTTTTGATATTATCCATGTTTCGGTTGACGGATGCGAAGAATTACATGACAGTATACGGGGTAAGGGAATGTATAGAAGGGTTAGTGTTAATATACATATGCTTAGCGGCGGCCGTGCAAGAATCTGTACAATGAGCGTACTGACAGAGGAATTTTATAAAAATCCTGAGAAAAACATTAATGCTTTGACAAATCTTATGCAGGATGATATAATACTTCAGGAAATGATAGCACTTGATCAAAACGAGGTACAGCAGTATAAGGATGATATGATGAGGCTTTTTTGCATTAAAGCGGAGGAAATAGACGCATATGTAAATAACAATTTGACGGGCAGGACAGGTTTTGATTTTACGGAAAATAATGCAAGAGCAAACATAGACTTTATTCCTCATATTAAAGAAGGGGTTTGCCTTTCGCCGTTTAGACATGTACATATAACATGGAATGGAAAAGTGCTGTATTTCACCGACTTTTATGATTTTGATGCTGGAAATATAAGAAATGAGAGTTTAAAGAATATTTTCAGCAACGAGAAATCGGAACTGTTCAGGCGCTATATAGCAGA